>JBDTQN010000039.1:0-13645 GCA_039932215.1 Pseudolysinimonas sp.
ACTACGAGATGTTCATCCTGTCGCGCATCACCGAGCAGGTGGATGCCGGGGTGCCCGACCGGGAGGCGATCGCCCGCGGGCTGCAGCGCTCGGGACGCATCATCACCAGCGCCGCGCTCATCATCATCGTCGTGTTCGCCGGCTTCGCCACCGGAGACCTCATGGTCATCAAGCAGCTGGGCACCGCGCTCGCCGTCGCCGTGCTGCTCGACGCCACTCTCGTGCGCTGCCTGCTCGTCCCGGCGTTCATGACGTGGCAGGCGCGCATCATGTGGTGGGCACCGGCGCCGCTGAAACGGCTGCACGCCCGGTTCGGGCTGCGCGAGGGCTGAGCGGGGTCAGGCCTCGCCGCGCCCCCACGTCGTATTCAGGTGCGACTGCGAGTCGCGTTCGAGGTTCAGCGGTCCGCCGACGGCGATGTAGCGGCTGCCAGCGACGAGCAACTCTTCGGCGGGGAACTTGGTGATGACCTCGCAGCCATCGGCGGTGACCACCAGTTCTTCCTCGATGCGGGCCGCACCCCAGCCGTCCTTCGACGGCCAGTAGGTCTCGAGGGCGAACACCATGCCCTCTTTCAGCTCTTCGGGGTGGTCGAGGCTGACGAGGCGCGAGAAGATCGGCTTCTCCCAGATCGAGAGACCGACGCCGTGCCCGTACTGCAGGGCGAAGGCGGCCTCCTCGTCGGCGAATCCGAACTCCTGGGCGGTCGGCCACACCTTCACGATGTCGGCGGTGGTCGCACCCGGCTTGACCAGCGCGATCGCCCGGTCCATGTACTCCCGTGCCCGGGTGTACGCGTCACGTTGCGCCGAACTCGCCGAGCCGACCGCGAAGGTGCGGTAGTAGCAGGTGCGGTAGCCGTTGAAGCTGTGCAGGATGTCGAAGAACGCCGGGTCGCCCGGACGGATCAGACGGTCGCTGAAGACGTGCGGGTGCGGCGAGCACCGTTCGCCCGAGATGGCGTTCACGCCTTCGACGTACTCGGACCCGAGGTCGTAGAGCGTCTTGGCGACGACACCGACGGCCTCGTTCTCGCGGACGCCCGGCCGCAGGAAACGGTAGAGCTCCTCGTACGCCGCATCCACCATCGAGGCCGCCTGCGTGAGCAACCGGATCTCGTCATGCGTCTTGATGCGCCGCGCCTCCATGAACAGCTGCTGCCCGTCGACGACGCGGATTCCCTGCTGCTGCAGCGCGAACAGCACAGGGAGCTCGATCACGTCGACGCCCAGCGGCTGGTCGGCGAGGCCGAACTTCTCGAGCTCACGTTTGATCTTCTTCGCGACGCCCTCGGCGATCTCGGCGTCGGGGCTGAACGCGCCGCGCAGGGTCGAGATGCCCGCACGGGCACCGGACTCGAGCCGCGGCCGGGTCGCGCCCTCATGCGGGGCGCTGGGGTCGGCATCCATCTCGGCCGTCGTCGTGTCGAGCCAGGGGTTGTACAGCGCGTGATGCTTCGCCGCCGACCCGAAGTCCCACGAGATCGGGTCGCTGTTGCGGGTCAGCAGGCTGAAGCGGATCAGCTTGTCCATGGCCCAGGTACCGATGTGGGTCGAGGTCATGTAGCGGATATTCGAGAAGTCGAACGCGAGCACCGCGCCGAGCTCGGCCAGCTCGAGCTCGGCCTTGAGGCGCGCGAGACGTTCGGTGCGCAGCCGGTCGAAGTCGACGCGGGTCTCCCAATCGACGGCGTTCATGCCGGTGGTGCCGGTGCTCTTCATCGAGGTCCTCCGAGGTGAAAAATTCGCCTATATGACGTTAAGTGCTATTGGATATATGTTTAGTAAAGGTTAACACTGCGAGTCGATGGCGACCCGCGACCCTGAGGGACAAAGGCGACCTGGATGACCGTAGTATCCTCGCGAGAAGTCGGGTGTTCGCCCGCGCTTGATGCGACACGACGGGACCGCGCATGACCACGGAGGACATCGGCGCGCGGCTGCGTGACGCGCGGCTGCAACGCGGACTGAGTCTGCGGAGCGTCGCCCAGGCCCTCGGCGTGTCGGCGTCCCTCATCTCGCAGGTCGAAACCGGCAAGACCCAACCCTCGGTGTCCACCCTCTACGCCATGGTCAACCATCTCGGCGTCTCGATGGACGAGCTGCTCGGCGTCGTGCCGACCACGAGCCCCGAACGCGAGTCCCCGATGTTCGGCAACACCGGCACGGTGCACCCCGCCGTTCAGCGCGGCACCGAGAACCCCGTGCTCGAGATGGAGAACGGCGTGCACTGGGAGCGACTCGCCGTCGGCGAGGGGGGTCCGGCGGATGCGCTGCTGGTCAGCTACGACCCCGGTGCCACGAGTTCCATCGAAGGCAAGCTGATGCGTCACTCGGGCGTCGAGTACGCCTACATCCTCGAGGGGGAACTCACCCTCCAACTGGACTTCGACACCCACGTTCTGCGCTCGGGCGACTCGCTGCAATTCGACTCGGTGCGCCCGCACCTCTACTCCAACAACAGCTCCACGGTCGCTCGCGGCATCTGGTTCGTGGTCGGCCGCCGGCAGCAGAACCAAGCCATGCCGACCGCCCCCGGAGGCGACTCGGAGCGAGGCGCCCAGCTCTCGTCGGCCGTCGACGTACTTCGAGCCATGGACGACCTGCGTCACTGATGCGGCCTGCGCGGCAGCCACGTCAGACCTCGGCGAGACGTCGGCGCCGCACGACCGCGACGGTCGGGATGATCGCGGCGATCAGGACGAACGCTCCCTGAAGCCAGTACTGCCACGACAGGCTCAGGCCGAGGTAGGTCAGGGAGTTCGTGATGGTCTGCAGCAGCAGACCGGCCGCCGCGACCGCGATGGCCGAACCCGACCCGCCGAAGATGCTCGCGCCCGCGATGACGATCGCTGTCACCGAAGTCAGGGTGAGCGCCTGTCCGGTGTTCGCGTCCCCGATTCCGGTCTTGGTGTACAGCACCAGTCCGGCGATCGCGGCCAGCACACCCGCGGCGGTCGCCGCGAGCAGCCGCATGCGCGGCACACTGACACCCATCCGGTTGGCCTTCACCGGGTCTGAGCCGGCGGCGCGGAAGCCCCTGCCCAGTCCGGTGCGCTGCACGACGACCCAGATCAGCACCGCGAGACCCACCGCGACGACGAGCACCATCGGGATCCCCCCGATGGTCGTGCCCAGAGCGGTCATGATGTCGCCGGTGGCCGAGCCGCCGGGGCTGGATCGCAGCACCTGCGCCGCGCCGACAATGGCGATCGACGTGACCAGTGTCGCGATGACGGGAGGCAGCGACAGCCGGGTGACCAGCAGGCCGTTGACGAGGCCGACCACGAGGCCCACCCCCAGCGTCAGGAGCACACCGATCGCGAAGAAGCCCGGCCCCTGCTGGCCGAAGAACGAGATGACCACCGTCGACAGGGCGAGCACCGACCCGATGCTCAGATCGATCCCGCCGGTCATCACCACGAGCAACTGGGCGAGCCCGACCAGGATCAGCACCGATGCCCCCGCCAGCAGCTGGCTGATGTTCAGGGGGCTCACGAAGGCCGTCGAGACGAAGGTGGTCGCGATGCCGAGCATCAGGGTCAGAGCGACGAGCACGCCCGCCTGCACCTCCCCGCGAATGGCGAGCGGGATGCGGCGGCGGCGCTTGGGGACGGCGTTGACGACGGTGGCCGTCGATCCTGTCGTCGACAGCACTGCCGCCCCGGTGATCGCGCGCTCGGTGACGTCGGCTCCGGCGAGCGCGGCCTGCACCTGTCCGCGTGAGAAGACCAGGACGCGATCGCACAATCCTTCGAGCTCGACGGCGTCGGTCGAGAGCACCACGACGGCGGTGCCGGACTCGGCGATCGCGCGCAGGAACGCGTAGATCTCGACGCGAGCTCCGGCGTCCACACCCTGAGTCGGATCCTCGACCAGCAGTACCTTCGGGTCACCCAGTCGCGCCCGTGCCAGCAGCACCTTCTGCTGACTGCCGCCCGACAGTGCGGTGACCGGCGTCTCGAGCGTCGGAGTCTTCACGGCGAGACCGGCGATCGCCTGCCGCGTCAGCCGGTACTCGCGCGGCCGGTCGACGAAACCGGTGGGCATCGCGGCGTCGATCGCCGGGGCGACGATGTTCTCGCGCACCGACATCTTGCCGAACATGGCCTCGCCGATGCGGTCACCGGGCAAGAAAGCGACACCGGCGCGGGTCGTGCTGCGCGGCGAGCGCAGCGACACCTCCTGGCCGCGCACCAGCATGCGGCCTTCGGAAACGCCGTGGCCGCCGAGGGCACGCAGGAACTCGCGTTGGCCGTTGCCTTCGACGCCGGCGAGGCCGACGATCTGGCCGGGCAGCACCGCCAGCGAGATATTGCTGAACTTCGGGCCGGTGAGCTCGAGCACCTCGAGCACCGCCGCGGCGTCAGGGGATGCCGTCGCGGCCTTGGCGGGGAACGTGGTCTCGAGCGATCGACCGACGATCAACTCGACGATCTGGTCTTCGGTGTAATCCGCGACGACGCCGCGGCCCACCACCTTGCCGTCGCGCAAGACGGTCAGATCCGTGGCGATCTCGACCACCTCGGGGATGCGGTGGGTGATGTAGACGATGGCGACCCCGGCATCCAGCAGCTCGGCGATGCGCTCGAACAACCAGCGGGTCTCTTCGGGGCCGAGCGCCTCGGTGGGCTCGTCGAGCACCAGCACGGTGGGGTCGGAGGCGAGAGCGGCTGCGATCTCAATGAGATGGGCTTCCCGCAGCGACAGCGTCGAAATCGTCGCCGTCGGGTCGATGCGCAGGCCGAGCTTCTCGAAATGAGCGGTGAGCCAGGCGGCCGCACCGCGCCGCTTCGGACGCTTCGACTCGGGCAGCAGCAGCAGCACCGCGTCGAGCACGGTGAGCGAGGGCGCAAGGGCGGGCACCTGGTAGACGATCGCCAGCCCCCGCTCGCGAGCGGCGCGCGGCTGGATACGTGCGAACTCTTCGCCGGCGAGGCCGATCGTTCCCGAATCGGGCACGATCGACCCCGCGGCGATACCGACGAGTGTGGACTTCCCTGCCCCGTTCTCGCCCAGGATCGCATGGACCTTCCCACGCACCACGGAGACGCTCACGTCATCCAGGGCACGAACTCCCGGGTAGGTCTTGGTGATCCCGGTCAGAACCAGGGCAGGGTCGTTCATCGTCGGTCGGTTCCTCGGATCAGCTGAAGAGAGCGTTGATCTCGTCAGCGGTGAGCAGGGTCGACGGGGTGGCGTCGGCCGGTGCGTCGGGCAGGCAGGCCTCGTCGGGGGTGACGGTGCCTTCGGTGGAGCCGGTCGAGTCCTCGAACAGCGCCAGGTTGTAGATCGACGGCTCCTGGTCCGAACCGCCCGTGAAGGCGGCGAGCGCCTTGCGCAGAGCGACTCGGCCGTTCCAGGTCCGCGACGACACCGTGGCCAGCTCGTAGCCGGAGTTCGACGCCTTGAGGTCGGCGAATCCGCAGCTGAGCGAGTTGTCATCGGTGGTGGCGATCAGCGGCAGGGTGATGCCGGCCGCTTCGTAGGCGCGGATGACACCCGACGCCGATGCGCCGTAGTCCGCGATGACCGCGTCGATCTTGTCGCCGCCGGAGAGGAGGCCCGCCATGGCCTGCTGCGCCTGCGCCGGGTCCCAGTTGGTGGCGATCGGCTCGGGGCTCAGCAGGTTGATCTGCGGGTTGTCAGCGAACACCTCGACGGCACCCGCGTACTCCTGCGTCGACACCAGCGCGCCGGCCGGACCGCCGAAGAACACGACGTTGCCGCCCTCGTCGCCGAGCTGGTCGACCAGCCACTGCGCCTTGGTCGTTCCGACGAACTTCGGGGACTGGTCGGTGTAGTCGAGGTAATCGGTTCCGGCCGCACCCTGCGGGTCGGAGGCGAAGTTCACGACGATCGAGCCTGCCTGGGTGGCCTGGCGGATCGCCGGGAGGTGCGCCTCACCGGGGCCGGCGTCGGGGATGACCAGGATGATGTTGGTCCCCTTGGCGGCCAGGCTGGTGATGCCCGAGGTGGTCGTCTCGAGGTCGAAGCTTCCGGCCACGTAGTCGACCTTGCCGATCGCGGCGCACTTCGCCGCCTCGCTCTCGATCTCTGCCAGCACGGTCTTCGACCAGCTGTTGGTGCCGCCGCCGTCGACGACGCCGAGCGTAATGCTGCCGTCCTCTGCGTCGGCCGGGCAGTTGTCGGCGATGTCGCTGAACTGGTCGACGGTGCCGACCGAGCCGGCAGCGATGTCGCCGGTCAGGTTGTTGCCGCCGGTCTCACCGCCCCCGCCGTTGGTGGATGAACAGCCTGCGAGCGCGACCGCGCTCAGCGCAACCGATGCGGCCAGGACGGCCAGTCGGCGGTGCTTCGTGATTCGGATCACTTCTCACTCCTCGTTGAGTCTGGTGGTGGGGTGGATGTTGCTGTATCTACTGCGGTACTCCGTACGAGGCGTCGCAGCCTCGCGGAGGAGCCGCCCAGCTGAAGCTGGGCGACGATCCCGACGCCGATGATCAGCGCCTGGACGATGTTCTGCACGGCCGTGGCCTGCGTGAAGGTCTGAACGAGCTGTCCGAGCTGTGCCAGGAAGAGGGCACCGAGCGCGGTGCCGACGAGGCTGCCCTTGCCGCCGGTGAGTGCGGTGCCACCGAGCACGACGGCGGCGATCGACGGCAGCAGGTAGTCGTTGCCGGCCGTGAGGGTCGGCAGACGCAGCAGCCCGGCGAGCAGCACCCCCGTGGTCGCGCCGAGCAGTGTCGACAGCCAGTAGGCCGAGATGACGTAGCCGCGGGTTCCGATGCCGATGTTGGCCGCGCTGCGCGGGTTCTCGCCGACGAGCTCGAAGCGCCTGCCGAGACGCGTGAGCTTGAGCACGACGTGCACCACGATCACGATGGCCACGGCGATGTACGCGAGCACCGGAAGACCCCACAGCCGGCTGAGCGCGAAGTCGCTCAGCGCATCAGCGGTCTGTTCACTGAACCCGCCAGAGATCGCCTGGACGGCCCCGATCATGAGCGCATTCCCGGCGATCGTGACGACAAGCGGAGGAAGCCCGAAGTAGGCGACGACGAGGCCGTTCAGAACACCGAACACCGAGGTGCCGAGGATGGCGACCACGATCGCGGTCGTGAGATCCCATTCGGTGCCGAACTTGGCGACGATCAGCGCGCCGAGAGTCACGGCGCCCGGAATCGAGAGGTCGAGTCCCCCCTGCTGGATCACCAGGGTCTGGCCGATCGCCACCACCGCGATGAGCGCCGCGAACGGCAGCATCGACACCACGGCGGTCGGGCCGATACTGCCGATCGCGATGAGCGGGCTGACCGCGAACAGCGCGACCACGGCGATCAGCGCGCGGGTTCCTGGCCACGACAGCACCTCGGCGGGAAGCGACCGTCTGTCGACCGGCGCCGTCCGCTCGGGTGCCGTGCGCTCGTTCATGGGTGTCACGCCGTCTGGATGGTGAGATCCGGGTGCCACGAGCCGTCGAGGTGCGCTTCGGGCATCTCGCCGACGATGTGGTCGCGGGAGGCGATAGCGTTCGCGCGGAGTTTGTCGAAGTCGACGCCGACCAGAACGCCATCCTTCTTCACGCGCTTTCCCTGCACGAAGACGTCGCGCACCAGGCCCGGGTGCGAGTTGTAGACGACCGCCCCGATCGGGTTGTTGAGCGGGGTCATTGCCAGCGAGCGGTCGTCGAGGACGACGATGTCGGCGGCTTTGCCGACGACCAGCGAGCCGGTGACGCCTCCGAGGCCGGCCGCGTTGGCGCCGTCGATGGTCGCGAACTGCAGCACGTCGTTGACACTGAGGCCGATACGTTCCACGACCTCTCCGGTCTCGACCGCCGGAGCGTTGTCGAGTGCGCGCTGCATGCCGATCGCGGTTCGCATCGTGCCGAACATGTCGCCGCCATTGCTGCTGCAGACATCGATCGAGAAGGTGGGCCGGATGCCGTGCTTGAGCAGGCGACCGGTGGCCGGGTACCCGTGGCCCATCTGCATTTCGACATCGGGAGCGCACGACGCTGAGCCACCCGAGTCGGCGATCATCTGCAGTTCGTCGTCACCGAGCGTGCAGCAGTGCACGTAGGTGATGGTGTCGCTGAGCAGCCCGTCGTCCTTCATCTTGCGAATCGGTCCGGACTTGCCCCAGTAGCCGTCGCCCACGTGCACGGTGACGCGCAGGTCGAGGTCTTTGGCGAGCTGGAAATCGCGCAGGTTCACCTCGGGCGTCGTGAACTGGGGGCCGCGCAGCGCCAGTGCCATCGTGACCAGTCCGGCGTTGTCGCTGAAGTACTGGTCGCGCAGGCGGCGGGCATCCTCCGCGGGGTGATCGTTGGGCGAAGGAAGCGGTGCACCCCACTGCTTGTTGCCGCCGCCGTGCGCGAACACCGCACGCATCCCGGTGTCCTTGAGCGCCTGGACGGCCGCGTCGGCGTGGGCGGGGGTGGCCAGGTTGTGCGACCAGTCGACAAGAGTGGTGATGCCGGCGTCGAGGGCCTCGAGGGCTCCGAGGTAGTTGCCCGTGTAGGTGTCTTCGGGACGGAAGTGCTTGCTCAGGCCCGAGTGCAGGCCCGCGAGGTACTCCGTCAGCGACCAGTCGGATGCGACGTTGCGCACGACGGACTGCCAGGTGTGCCGGTGGGTGTCGACGAAGCCGGGAAGCACAATGCGACCGCTGACGTCGATGACGTCGGCGCCGCCCGCGTCGAGATTGGGTCCGATCGCCTCGATGGTGCCGTCCGTGCCGATCAGGATGTCGGTCGCGGGGAGGACCTCGCCGGTCCGGGCGGACGTGATGACGGTGCCGCCGCGCAACAGGGTGCGTGTACTCATAGTCGTCGTTGACTCCATAAGACGGGGGTGGTGTACTGCCGCCACGCTAATAGCGTCACTGCACAAGTGTCAAGTAACGGTTAACAAACCGTTCTGCGTGAGTGAAATTACGCGCGTTCTCTGTACAGCGGGATGTCGATGGGGGGCTGCGGGATGAACCCGCCGTTCGCGTCCATCTCCTCGAAGAGGTAGCCCTGCGACTGCTCCATGCGGCGCATCGCGGCCGCGACGTCCACGTGCACGAGCGCGCCATGCCGCTTCACGATGCGACCGTCGACCAGCACGGTGTCGACAAGGCCCGCGTGTGCCTGCGCGATGATGGCGCCGGCCGGATCGCGGCGGTTCCAGCCCGCCTGGCTGACGCCGCCCATCTGCAGCAGCACCACATCCGCTCGCTTGCCCGGTGTCAACGACCCGACCACGTCATCCACGCCTGCCGCCTTCGCGCCGTTCACGGTGAGCCACCGCAGCGCATCTCGGGTGGTCCACGACATCTCTTGGGGCGCCCGCCACTGAAGGTAGCCGGGTTCGTCGGCGCGGTAGCGGGTCGCCTGCAGCACGAGGCGCGCGTGCGAGATCATGTCGCCGGAGTCGCCGCTGACGCAGTCGATGCCGAGGCTCGGCCCGGGCGTGTGCCGCGTGACCTCCGCGATCGCCGGGTATCCCATGCCCATCTGCATCTCGGTCTCGGCACAGACCGAGACCATCGTGCCGGTGCCCTCGAGCAGGGTCCACTCCTCGGGCGTGTTGAACGTGCAGTGCACGAGCAGCAGATCGTCGCCGAGCAGGTCGTGCTCGTGCATCACCTCGACGTCTTTGAACAGCTGCCGCACCATCACCTGGTTCGCGTGCTGTGTCATGCGCGCACCGAGCTCACGCGCGAAAGCGAACTCGCGCACCACCTCGGCAGCGGGCGTGATCGCGAGCTCCTGCGGCACCAGGCCGAAGCGCAGCGGCTGGTCGTCGCTCGAGAAGTACTGCGACTTGATGTCGCGAGCCAGCTGCGAACGGCGGCCGAACGACGGCGACTCGCCGGGGGCGTCGGCTCCGCCCTTGCTCTCGCTCCAGGTGTTCTCGGTGATCGGGGTCATGCCGTGTCCGTACAGGCCCCGGATGCCGGCGTCGAGCAGGCCGGTCACGGCGCCATGGGCGCAATCCGGGTCGAGGATGTTGTGGCAGTAGTCGACGAGGCTGGTCACGCCGCTGTTGAGCGCGTCGAGGGCACCGAGATAGTTGCCGACGTACATGTCTTCGGCGCGGTAGCGAGGTGCCATCTGCAGCCGGATGCCGCGGAGGTAGTCGGGGATGTTGCCGTCAGCCAACATGCCGCGGAGCGCGGTCTGCCAGGTGTGGCGATGCGTGTCGACCATGCCGGGCATGGCGATCATCGTCGACGCGTCGATGCGCTCGGCGTCGGCCTCGATGCCCGGCGCGACCTTCACGATCGTCCCGTCCTCGATGAGGATGTCGGCGCGCTCGAAGTCGCCGAGTGCCGGATCCATGGTCACGACGGCAGCATCGGTGATCAGGATGCGGTTCACGAGTGCACCGCCGGCCGCGCCACGTCGATCCAGGGGTCGATGAGCGTCTTGATCTGACCCGGCTTGCCGGTGGAGAGCGGCACCAGGGCGTCGTCGACGACCCGGTCGAGCGGCAGCACCTCGTGCGCCAGATCCGACCAGTCGGGACGGGTACCGAGCAGCCGAACCGCCTCGGGCATGTCGGTCGCCAGCACATGCGCGACCGATCCGATGACCGTGTACTCGCGCAGCGTCCACTGACCGAGGGCCACCGGCACGTCGCCCTTCTGGATGCCGAGGGGCACGATGGTCGCGCCCGGTTGCGCCGCCGACAGCACCGAGGCGAGACCTGGGGCGGAGCCACTGACCTCGAAGAACACGTCGGGATCCATGCCGAGCTCGGCGAGCCGGTCGGGCAGTGCCGCGTCGGTGGCGAGCAGGGTCTCGGTGGCGCCGAGCGCACGGGCCAGGTCGAGACGGTCGGCGTTGAGATCGACCACGAGCACACGGGCGCCCGTCGCGACGGCCGCGACCGTGATGAAGGCACCGATGCCGCCGATCCCGACGATCACCGCCTCCTGGTCCGCGCGCAGTCCACTGCGTCGCACGGCGTGCACCGCGATCGACATCGGCTGCGCCAGCCCGAGAGTGTCGAGGGTGAGGCCGCTGTCGCTCACGTCGATGAGGGTCGTCGCCGGCACCACGACGTAGCCGGCGAGGCCGCCGTCGACCTGGAGCCCAGCGGTGCGGTACTCGCGGCACAGATTGGTGCGTCCCTGCAGGCAGAGCTTGCACGTCCCGCACGAGATGCCCGCGCCGCAGACGACGGTCGCACCCGGTGCGATCGAGGTCACACCGCCACCGACCGCTTCGACGACGCCCGCGAACTCGTGTCCGAGAGTCACCGGGAGCACCGTGAGCATGGGCCCCCGGTCGTACTCGGTGGCGTCGCTTCCACAGACGCCGCAGACCGCGACGCGAACGAGCGCCTCTCCCGGACCGGAGACGGGGACCGCGCGGTCCTCGATGCGCAGGTCGCCGGGCGCGTACAGCACCCCCGCCCTCATGCCGGTCACAGCGACGCGCCGTTGCCGACGGCCAGCTGCGCCGCCGAACGCTCGGCGATCATCCACCCGAGGTATTTCTCGTACACCTCTTTATGCGCGGCGGAGTCGAGGTACGCCCCGAGGCCCGCCTCGTCCTCCACAATCGCCGCCACCCCGAAGTCGGCTCCCGGCCTCAGCCGCAGGTTCTCTCCGCACACGTAGCTGCGCAGTTCAGAGATACCCGCGGCCATCGAACGCAACGCGTCCGTCAGGGCCGTGACGTCGTCGGCAGTGACCTCGTCCTTCCAGCGGAAAGAGGCGATGTGGAGGATCAAGACGGTTCCTTCGTCAGTCGGCGTACTTGTACGGGTTGTCGATCTCTTCGTTCGGCTCGAGCGGCGGGTGCATCCCCTCTTCCCAGGTCTGCTCACCCAGCTTTCCGCGCACGTACTCGACCGAAGCGGCCACGGCATCCCGTGCCGGCCCGATGTCGAGACCGATGCGCTTGCCGTCGTATTTCAGCACGCGACCGTTGACGACCACCGTGTGCACGTCGGCCGTGTTGGCCTGGTAGACGACGTGCGCGTTCGGGTTGAGGATCGGCGTCATCGCGGGCGACTGGTCGTTCTTGATCAGCAGCAGGTCGGCCTTCTTGCCCTTGGTGATCGACCCGATCTTGTCGCCCATGCCGAGCGCGTTCGCGCCACCCTGGGTCGCCATCCAGAGCACATCCTCGGCGCGCATCTGGTTGACGGCGACGGTGTCTCCGGTGCGGTGCGCTTCGAGGTGCGCCCGCGACCGGTCCGAGCTGAGGGTGGCGCGCATGGCCGAGAAGAAGTCGGCACTCCACCACACGCTGGTGTCCATCGACAGTGAGGCAGGGATGCCGAACTTGCGGATCTCCCACGTCGACGGGTACCCCTGGCCGGCGCTTTGCTCGCTCTCGGTGGCGACCGAGACGGTGCCCCCGGTGGCCGCGATCTTCTGGTAGCTGTCGGCGCTGAGGCTGGCGGCGTGCACGTAGGTGATCTGGTCGGTCATCATGCCGGAGTCGTACATGTGGCCGATGCCGACATCGGTCGTCGCGCCCCAGACCCCGGCATGCGTCGTGACACGCAGACCGTTGTCCTTGGCGTACTGGAACGCTGCCTTCTCGGGGAAGTCTTCGGAGTCGGGCACGTCGAACGCGATCTCGAGCGACAGCATGTCGTTGCTCTTGAAGTTCTTGACCCAGGACTGGAAGCCCTTGTCGGCCGTCCACTCCCACGGGGCTCCGAGGTAGTTGCCGTAGCCCAGCACGAAGCGGCCCGGGATCTCTTCGAACGCCTTGACGGCGGCATCCGCGTACTCGGGAGTGCGCAGGGCGTGCGACCAGTCGAGCGTCGTCGTCACGCCGGTGTCGACCGACTCGAGCGCGCTGAGCAGGTTGCCCGCATAGATGTCTTCGGGGCGGAAGACCTCACCGTGCTGCAGGTAGTAGAAGACGAAGTACTGGCTGAGTGCCCAGTCGCCGCCGTAGCCGCGCAGGGCGGTCTGCCACAGGTGCCGGTGGGTGTCGACGAAGCCGGGGGTCAGGATGCCGCCGGTCGCGTCGATCTCGACGGTGCCTTCTGGCACTTTCAGCTTCGTTCCGACGTCAGCGATGCTGTCGCCCGTGACGAGCACGTCGCCGTTCAGAATGACTCCGGCCGTGTCGACCGTGATGACCGTCGCGTTCCGGAACACGATCGAGCGTCCGGATGCGAAGTCGGGGGTGGGGTCTGCCATGCGTTTCCTCCTCATCGAGAAATTCAGTGACACTTTACAACGCGAACGCGTGTGTATGTCCAACCTGAATTTCTGGGCTGATCTCGGCGTCAATGTTCATTTTTGCTTCAATTCCTGCATGTCCGCCTCGACGAAGATCGCGATCCTGGGTTCTGGCGCGAACGGCGCCTCGATCGGAGCTGACCTGATCACCGCCGGACTCGACGTGACGCTCATCGAGCAGTGGCCGGCCCACGTCGAGGCGATGCGCGCCTCCGGCCTGACCATCGAGATGCCAGAAACGAGCTTGCATGTCGAGCCTCGCGCCCTGCACCTGTGCGAGGTGGCGACGCTGCGCGAGAAGTTCGACGTGGTGCTCATGCTGATGAAGGCGTACGACTCTCGATGGGCCGCCGAACTGATCAAGCCGTATCTCGCCGACGACGGCATCCTCGCCGGGGTGCAGAACGGCATGAGCACCGACACCATCGCCGAGGTCGTCGGCGCCTCGCGCACGATGGGCACTGTCCTCGAGATCTCGT
>JBDTQN010000040.1:0-13324 GCA_039932215.1 Pseudolysinimonas sp.
TCGACGCGATGACCAGCGCCGAGAGGTAGCGCAGCTGCCCGAGGCTCGCGAATGCCCACATCCGGTCGGGGTGACTGGCCACATACGCGTCGACGAGCGCGTTGATCTCGAGGCCGCCGGTGTCGGCGTTCGCGTGCGTGAAAACGACCTGCGCGTCGGTGTCATCAAGCGCCGCGAACAGGGGCGCGAGCGCGTCAGCGGGGGTCTGATCCGCCAACGTCTCGGGGTGAAAGGTGCAGACGATCAGCGGGCGGTCGTCGAACGCGATGCCCAGAGCGTCGGCGAGACGCGCGCGACTGAGCAGGTCGAGCCGCTCGAAGTTGTCGAGCCCCGCCGCGCCCACCTCGTGCACGTTCTTCGGATTCTCTCCGAGCTGCACGATGCGCCGGGCATAGGGCTCAGCCGACGGGAAGTGCAGGTGCGACAGCTTCGTGATGGCGTGGCGGATCGCGTCGTCGAACGCACCCTCGGTCAGCTCACCACCGTGCAGGTGGGCGACCGGCGCGCCGATGAGCAGGGCGGCCTGCGCCGCCGCGAGGATCTCGTCGCGGTCGCCGACCAGCACGACGAGATCGGGCCGCAGGCGGTCGAGCGCCGCGGCGACTCCCGAGACGGCACGGCCTGTCGCGCGCGCGACGGCGAGCGCCGAGTCATCGCCCTCGTCGAGGATCGGAACCCTCTCATCGATCACGAAGCCGTCCGCCTCGATGGCGTCTACGGTCATGCCGAACGCCGCAGAGAGGTGTGAACCCGTAACGACCACGCTCAATTCGAGACCCGGTGCTGCGGCGATGTCGGCCATCAGCCAGCGCAGCAGGCCGTAGTCGGCGCGGGTCCCCGTGACGACCGCGATGCGGCGCGGTGTGGTCACTCGCGCCAGCCGCCCAGTGCCGGAGAACTGGGCAGCGAGATGACCGACGCCTCGAGCGCGGTCGCGGTGCTCAGATCGCCGTGCGGCGCCGGTCGGTACGGGGCCTGCTCGTTCAGCAGACCCCAGAAGGGTCGCGCCTGCAGGCCGTCGGCGTTCAGCGCCTCGAGCATGCGGTCACGTTCGGCCCGATCGCCGTCGATGCGTACCGAGCAGAGCCAGTAATTGCTCGTAGTGCCGTCTGGTTCGGCCAGGAACGTCACGCCCGGCACGTCGGCCATGACCGCGCGATACCGCTCGGCCAGGGCCCGCTTGGCCGCGATGAAGCCCTCGAGGTGCGTCAGCTGGGCGACCCCGAGTGCCGCGTTGAGGTTGGGCAGCCGAAAGTTCCAGCCGATCTCGTCATGCTCGAACGCCCACGCGTGCGGCACCTTCGCCGTCGTCGTGAGGTGCTTCGCCCGAGCGCCGAGCTCGTCGTCGTCGGTCAGGATCATCCCGCCTCCGCCGCTCGTCACGATCTTGTTGCCGTTGAAGCTCAGGATGCCGAGGCGGCCGAACCGGCCCGTGTGGCGGTCCCCGACAAAGCTGCCCAGCGACTCGGCGGCGTCTTCGACCACCGGGATGCCGAACTCGTCGCCCAGGGCGACCATGTCGATGATCGCGACCGGGTGGCCGAAGGTGTGCATCGGCACGATCGCCGAGACCCGGCGACCGGTGATCGTGTTGACGAGGGCGCCGTCGCGCCGCTCGAGTTTCTCGAGCACCATGCGCAGGGCGGCGACATCGAGGCCGAGGGTGCTCGCATCGCTGTCAACGAAGTGCGGGATAGCGCCGGCGTGCGACACGGCGTTGGCCGTGGCGATGAACGAGAGGGCCGGCACCAGTACCTCGTCGCCAGGCTGCACGCCCGCGAGCGTCAGCGCGACCTGGAGTGCGACCGTTCCGTTTGAGACCGCGATGGCGCGGGCGGCGCCGGTGAACGCCGCGATCTCGTCTTCGAAGCGGGTGACGAACGGGCCGACCGATGACACGAACGTCGAGTCGAGGCACTCGGTGACGTAGCGGTGCTCGGCCTCGCCGATGTGGGGAATGTGCAGGCCGATCTGCGGAGCATCGCCGACGACCTCGCGGACGGCGGCGACCAGCTGCGCCGCGTCGATCTTCATCGAGGTGGGCATCAGACTGTGTAGGCGTCGGTGCGGTAGCGCGCCAGGTTCGCCGGATCCTGGAACCACTCGGCGGTGGCGGCCAGCCCCCGCTTGAAGCCTTCGATGCCCGCGAACTCGGGCTGCCATCCGAGCAGCTCGAGCGCTTTCGAGTTGTCAGAGAACAGCCGCTCGACTTCGGAGTTCTCGGGGCGCACGCGCCGCGGGTCTTCGGTGACGACCGCATCGCTGCCCATGACCTCGGCGATCGCGGCGAACGTGTCGGCGACCGATACCTCGAAGCCCGCGCCGAGGTTGATGGTCTCGCCGACCCCCGCCGTGCTGCGCAGCGCGGCGGTGAAGCCCTTCGCGGTGTCGGGCACGTAGGTGAAGTCGCGGGTCGGGGTGATCGCACCGAGCTGGATCGACTTCTTGCCGGCAGCGATCTGGCTGATGATCGTCGGAATGACGGCGCGCGCCGACTGGCGCGGGCCGTACGTGTTGAACGGGCGGATCGTCACCGTCGGCAGCTCGAACGACGTGTAGAACGAGTTGACCATCTGATCGGCGCCGATCTTGCTCGCCGAATAGGGCGACTGGCCCTGCAGAGGGTGGCCCTCATCCATCGGCACGTACCGGGCGGTGCCGTAAACCTCGCTCGTCGAGGTGTGCACGAAGCGTGACACCCCGTGGGCGCGCGCCGCGTTCAGCAGGTTCAACGTGCCCTGCACGTTCGTCTGCACATAGAGGTCGGGGGCGACGTAGGAGTACGGGATCGCGATGAGCGCGGCGAGGTGCAACACGGCGTCGCGGCCGGCCACCGCCGACATCATCAGCGCGGGGTCGCGGATGTCGCCCGGCACGACCTCGATCTGATCGACGACGTCTTTCGGGATGGTGTCGAGCCAACCCCACGAGTCGAGCGAGTTGTAGATGACGATCGCGCGGACCTCATGCCCATCGCGGACGAGTTCTTCGGCGAGATGCGAACCGATGAATCCGTCGGCACCGGTCAGCAGGACCTTCATGGGTATCGAGTCTATCCGGCGGGTACCGGGCCACCTGTGCTCCGGTGGCCCGCTGGTAGCCTGGAGCCGATGAAAATACTGTTCTTCTCGCCGTTCGCGAACATCTGGGAGCACGCGTTCCCCGAGGGCCTGATCGCCGAGTCCTTCGCTGCGAAAGACGTCGAGGTCGTCGCTGTGCGCTGCGCCGGCATGCTCAAGGTGCACTGCGTGGCGATGTCCGCCGTGGGGGTCGGACCCGACGCTCCGCTGTCCACCCGCGAAGAGGTCTGCAGAGCTTGCACCAAGCGTCGAGACCTGATCACCAAAGAGATGAACTTCCCGGCACTCATCATGGATGCCTGGCTGCAGAAGACAGACATCGCTCGGGTCGACGAGTTGGTCGCCTCCGTCGACGCGACCACCTGGACCGGCCTGGAGGTCGACGGGGTCCCCCTCGGCCGGTACGCGGTCTATGAGATGTGGCTGAGTAACAAACTGGTCGACACCCACCTCTCGCCAGAAATGTGGAGCGTTTACGTCGGCCAACTACGCAACACACTCATGACCTACTTCGCCGCACGCCGCATCCTCGAGCATCAGGCTCCGGACGCGGTCGTGGTCTACAACGACCACTACTCGGTCAACCATGCGTTCTGCGCGGCCGCGTGGCAGCTCGGCATCCCGAGCTACACCATCCACGGCGGCCAGCACATGGTGCGTCGTGGCGAGAGCATGATGATGTTCCGCAGCGACTACGGCATCGCGAATCTATTCGAGTCGGCGGCCTGGGAAGTCAGCCGTGATCTGCCGATCGGTGCCGACGAGGTCGCTCTGGTCGGTGACCACTTCACCGGACTGCTGCAGGCGAGCAGCGCGTTCGCCTACTCCAGCAAGTTCATGGGTACCGGAGCCACCGAGCTGCGCACCCAGCTCGGCATCGCGCCTGGGGCGAAAGTCCTGTTGGCCACCATGTCGAGCGAAGACGAGTTGATCGGTGTGCGTCTGATCGACGCGATCCACACCTCACCCCAGGTCTCGCTGTTCGCGGACCAGTTCGACTGGGTCGACAATCTGTTCCGCTACGCGGTAAGCCACCCCGAGGTGCACCTCGTGCTGCGCCTGCACCCGCGCATGTTCCCCAACAAGCGCGAGCAGGTGCTGTCCCCGGTCGTGACCCACATCATGGCGCTGCGTGACAACGCACCCGCGAACGTCACGTTCAACATGCCGTCCGACGGCATCGGCCTCTACGACCTGATGCAGATCGTCGACCTCCTGCTCAACTACAGCTCGTCGGTCGGTGCCGAACTCGCCGCCTTCGGTATCCCGGTGGTCACACCGTCGAACGCCGACTTCTTCACCTACCCCGGCGAATTGAACCGCATCGGTCACACGCTCGACGAGTTCCACCAGCAGATCGAGGCCGCGCTCGCCGAGGGATGGTCGATCGAGAACGTCCGTCGCGCGTTCCGCTGGTACGCGTTCCTGTTCGGTCGCGTCGCCGTCGACTTTTCGGACGCCGTGCGCTCGCGCCCCGTCGCGATCCGCCCGAAGAAGCCCGGACGCATGCTCAAGCTGTACAACTGGGCGGCGTTCATCTTCTTGCAGCACGGTCCCCTGGTGAGAGAGCGGCTCGCCCTGCGGCGTCGCGCGCTGTCGGCCCACAGCAGCGACGTGCTCTTCGACGTCATCGACTCCCGCCTCGACAGCGCATCCGACTCCGCTCTCTGGCCGGCACGCACGGCGACCTTCGACGACGAGACCGCGGCGCTGCGGGGGTACCTGCGCGCGCTCAGCGAGACGCTCTGGACCGGCATCGACGAGCCCGACTCGCTCGCAGGGCGCGTGCGCGCCGCGCTGGCGACCGACGCGGTCGGCACGCGCTGAGCTAGATCGCCGGGGCTTCGGGGAACTTCTCTACCCTGGGCGGAGCGCTGAGCCGCTTGAGCCGCATCGCCGGCTTCTCGACGAGGAACCAGCTCGCCGCGGCGAACGGGATGGTGATCGCCACCGAGATCACCGCGAACAGAACCGGGTGCAGGGCAGTACCCACGAGCACAGCAAGCACGAGCTGTAACGGGTACGCATAGATGTACATGCCGTACGAGATGTCGTTGGTGTGCCCGACCTTCTGCAGCGGCAATACGACGCCCAGCCAGAGAAGTGCCACCGCGAAGAACGGGCCCCCGAATACGTCGAAGACCTGGGCGGCCAGCAAGCCGGCCGTCACGGCGAGCGCGACAACCCCGACCACCGTGCCCAGCGGCATCCTATCGCGGTAGGCGAAGAGCAACGAACCGCTGACGAAAAAGGCACCGAGCCGGGCGAACACCACCAGCGGGTCGGGCAGGTCGATCAGTCCGAGCCAGGTGACGACATTGATCGCCACCGCCCCCGCGAGCGCGACCCAGAGCACCGCGCCGAGCAGGGGACGCGGGGCGACCGTGACGATCAGCGCGACGGCGATGTAGCAGCCGAACTCGTAGGCGAGGGTCCAGAGCGGAGCGTTCCAGTTGCCGGTCTCGGGAATGCCCGCGGGCGTGTTCTCAATACCGGGCTGGAAGACGACCAGCCCGGCGTTCTTGAGCACGTACCCGATGCCGCTGCCCAGGTCGTAGGTGCCGCTGCCGAGCACGAGCGCGGTGACCGGAGCGACGATCGCGGCAACGAACAGCAGCACGACGATGAACGCGGGCCAGATGCGCAAGACGCGCCGCCAGAAGAAATCCACCAGCGAGCGCGACGCGATCCGACTGCCGAGGATCAGAAAGCCCGACACGGCGAAGAACCCATCCACGGCGATGTCGCCGACCAGCTGGTTTCCCCACCCGGGCGCCCGGTCGCTCTGGCCCGAGAGGACCCATGAGTGCGACACGATCACCGACGAAGCGAGCACCAGGCGCAGAGCGTTGAGGCTGTTGCTGCGGGGATCGAAGCGGCCGGCGAGGGTGCGCGCGGGGGCGTCGGTCACGGCGGTCATCCCCCCGAGTTTAGCCAGCGGGGCGCTCGGAAACGCCCCGGTATCATCGGGAGCGCTCATGACACACGCCTACTGCACCTATTTCGACGCGGGCTACCTCTCGCGCGGACTCGCGCTCATCGACTCGCTGCGGGCGCACGGCGACGACGGCACGGTGTGGGTGATGGCGCTCGATGACATCGTGCCGCAGCGGCTGGCCGAGCTGGCGATTCCGGGCGTCGAGGTGATCACGGTCGAGGCGCTCGAGCAGACCGTTGCAGGGCTCGCTCCGCTTCGCGACGAGCGGTCGCGCATGGAGTACTACTTCACCTGCACCCCGCTGCTCGTGCGCTACGTGATGGACCAGTCGCCTCGTGGCACGTCGGTCGCCTACCTCGACGCCGACCTGTGGTTCTTCAACGACCCGTCGACCGTGTTCGCCGCGATGGGTGAAGGATCGGTCGGGATCATCGAGCACCGCTACCCCGCCCGGCTCGAGAAGCGGCTCGCCAAGTACGGCAGGTTCAACGTCGGCTGGGTCGGCTTCGCCGACGACGCGGCCGGGCGCGCGTGCCTCGACTGGTGGGGTGAGCGCACGCTCGAGTGGTGCTCCGACACCCCCGTCGACGGAAAGTACGCCGACCAGGGGTACCTCGATCAGTTCCCGACCCTCTTCGAGGGCGTCACCATCCTGCCGTCGCCTGGCATGAACCTCGCCCCCTGGAACACAGCCCGCTCGCAGATCACCGGCACCGAGGGCTCGGTGCGCGTCGACGACGACCCGCTGGTGTTCTTCCACTTCCACGGCCTGCGTCACGTCAAACGGTGGTGGATCACCAGCCAGCTCGTCTACGGCTCGAACACGGGCTCCGTGTTGCGGAACGCGGTGTACGCCCCCTACGTGCGCGCGCTCGAGCGCTGGGAGGCGCGCCTGCCCACGGCGGCCCGCCCGGCATCCCGAGGCGTCGGCCTGCGCGGAGCGCTGTTCAAGTTGCAGAAGGCGGCGCTCGACCGCGTCAGCGTCATCACCGGCAACGCGGTGAAGGCCAGCGCTTAGACCGAGAGCACCCAGGTCTCAGAGACCGACGGGATGCCGAGGTACGCCTCGAGGTCGTAGTCGTCGCCGGGGTGGGTGCTGATCAGCTTCAGGCCCGCCTTCTTCAGTTCGGCCATCACCTCGGCGCGACCGAAGACCAGCTCGAGCGACGGCTGGCCGTAGGCGTACTTCGCGAACGTCGCCGTCGTACCTTCGGTCACCGTGATGCCGTGCAACACGACGTACTTCTTCGCAACCCGCGCGTACTGGGCCAGCGCGCGCGGCCACTCGGTCATGTGCAGCAACGCGACGCCGTCCATGACGACGTCGAACGAGTTGTCGTCGAACGGCAGTTCGTAGGCGCTGCCAACCGTGAACGTGCGGTCGGGGTAGTGCTGCCGGCACAGGTTGATCATGTGCTCAGAGAGGTCGAGACCGGTGTACATCACCGCGGGCGCCGAGAAGGCGACGATCTCGGAGTTGTAGCCTCCCCCGCAGCCCACCTCGAGCAGCGTCGCCGTCGCGGGCAGCTCGGCGAGCGCCGCTTCGAGCGCCGCGACGTCTTCACGTGGCCGGCCCGCTTTCGCCTCGGCGATGATCGGCTGCCAGGCGCGATCCTGCCGCTCGGCGGTCGACGGCGACCAGACGCCGAAGGCGTTCGGCCCGAATTTCTCGAGGTCGAGGGTGTAGCCGCTGGAGGCGAGCACACGGCTCGAGAGCTTCGGAAAACGCTGCGACGCGAACGCCAGCAGTGCGGAGGTGAACGACACGGATCGAGCCTAAGCGTCTGTTCGGCCGGCGGCCAACGACCCGAACTCGGCATAGTCCTCGATGTAGTCGGCGCGGTCATAGCGATGCGAGGCCAGCACGAGCAGCACAGCATCGGCGGAGTACTCGAACTGCGCGCCCCAGATCAGCGGCGGCATGTAGAGGCCGAGGTCGGGCGAGTCGAGCAACACCTCTGCCACGTGGGTGCCGTCGTCGACGCGGGCCCGCACCGAGCCGTGTTCGGCGATGAGGAACTGGTGGCACTCCCGATGCGCGTGCGTGCCGCGCAACTCGCCGCCCGGGACACCGAACAGGGTGAAGATGCGCTCGACCGCGAACGGCAACTGGTCCGGGGTCTGTGCGATCACGACCGAGCCGTTGTCGGCATCGACGCGCTGCAGACGCACCAGGCGCGCACCGCGCACCTCGCCGAGCGGGTCGCCGGTCACGAGGTCTCCAGCGTCGCCAGCGCGGCGCTCACGCGCTCGATCTCGTCGTCACGCAGTTCGGGGAACATCGGCACAGACAGGATGCGACCGGCCGCTCGTTCGGTCACCGGCAGGTCGACGACCTCGGGCTTGATGACCGGGAAACCCTGGCGGTGGTCGGCGATCGGGTAATGCACATCGGTCGCGACGCCCAACTCGTCGAAGCGGGCGCGCACCGCATCGCGGTCGTCGACGGCTGCGACGGCGAGGTGGGCGATGTAGGGAGACGCGACCCGCGTGACCATGGCGCCAGTGGCATCCTCGTAGCGCTGGTGGATCTGCCGACGGCGGTCGTTCGCGGCGTCGAGCAGCGGCAGTCGTGCCCGCAGAATCGCCGCCTGCATTTCGTCGAGCCGGCTGTTGCGGCCGTGCTCGGTGCCGATGTGGTACTTCGACACCCAGCCGTACTGGCTCATGCGGCGCACCTCCTCGACCGCATCTGCGTCGCTGCCGGCGACGGCACCGCCGTCGCCGAGGGCGCCGAGGTTCTTGGTCGGATAGAAGCTGAACGTGGCGAGGTCGCCGAACGCCCCCGCCTTCGTGCCGTCGACGCTCGCGCCGAGCGACTGCGCGCAGTCCTCGAGCACGCGCATGCCGTGCGCCCGCGCGATCGGCAGGGTCGCGGCCATGTCGGCCACCTGCCCGAAGAGGTGGGTGACCACGAGAACCTTCGGCGCCTCGCCCAGACGTTCGAGGGCCGCCTCGAGCGTGGCGGGGCTGAGCAGCAGCGAGTCGGGATCGACGTCGGCGTACACCGGGGTCGCCCCGAGCAGGCGGATGGCGGTGGTCGAGTACGCGCCGGCGTTCGCGATCGTCAGCACGCGGTCGCCGACGCCGACTCCGAGGGCCGCGAGGGCGAGTTCGAGCGCGTCGGTGCCGTTGCCGACGAGGGCGGCGCTGCCGACACCGAGGTATTCGGCGAGCTCGTGGGTGAACGCATCGTGCTCGGGCCCGCGCACGAACCATCCGCTCGCCATGACGCGCGCGATCGCAGCTTCGATCGCCGCGGTCTCGTCCGCTGACATGCGGCCGAGATCATTGAACGGAACGCGGTCAGCTGACGACGACATCGGGGATCCTCTTCATCTCGCGCACCAGAATCACGGCGACGGCGGCGAAGGCCAGAGAGCCGATCAACCAGACCCACACCGGACCGATCGGCAGGCCGGGCCACCACCACTCCGCCCCGGCATCCAGGTTGGGACTGTTCACGTCGGTGCCGGTCACATAGCGACGCAGGTTGACGTGCAGAGCGAGCGAGTGAGCGCCGATCAGCGACATTGCCACCAGGATGGCCTGGCCGCGGCTGAGCTGTACAGGCAGTCGCCGCCAGGGCAGCAACGCCAGCCCGGCGAACAGCACGATGAGCGGCAGCAGGTACCGGGGCTGCACGTTCTCGCCCACGATGTTGTTGCCCCTGACGAGGATGAATGTCGGCAGCACCCAGAGAATGACGCCGACGCCGATCATCAGCACCGCAATCAGGCGTGGGATGCGGCGCAACGTCGCGAAGATCACGGCCATGAACGTGCCCAGAGTCGCCACCCACACCACGGCGGGCATCGAGGTATCGAGCCATCCCAGACCCCAGGTGCCGAAAATCCCGGTCCAGAGGAACGGGACGCTGACCAGGTTGATCATGGTGAGCGGGATCACATCGATGTCGACACCGACGACGGCACCGCCGCTCAGGCCCGTGCTCACGACAGCGGACTGCTGCGAGGTGAGGAAGAAGAACACGCCGACGAGCGCGAGCGCAACAGGCAGGATCGCCGAGATAGAGAAGGAACGCGACCGGCGGAAGGCGAGCGCGAGCGCGAGGCCCATTCCGAGCGCCGTGTAGATCGCCGCGTCGCCGCGGGCGCCGGATGCCATGACCGCCGTGAGCGCGGCGAGGACGCCCAGCCCGATGCGTCGCCTGCCCGTGGTCTCGAGGAACCCGAGTGCCGCGAGCCAGGCGCTGCCGACCCCGATCAGTGCCCAGCTGCTCGGGTTGTTCGATGCGAGCAAGAAGATTCCCAGCGGGACGCTGGTCAGCAACCACATGCCGAACAACACCGGTCGCCGCGCAACCGGTAGCAGCAGGTACAGCGCGGCCGTGATCGCGACGAATAGCAGCGCCGTGAACACCCGCATGAGCAGCGCCGAGACCTGCAGGTCTGGCCCGGCGAACAGGTTCATCACGCCGTAGAACACGGGCGGGTACTCGTTCGAGAACGCGCCCCGAATCGTGGTGATCTGGGGGTCAGAACCCTCCTCGAAGAACCGCTCCTGGCAATCGGCGCTCTTCTCGGGCTGGGCCGCGTAGCAGGTCGCATACGCGACCCCGACCGGAACGATGCGCTCTTCAGGCTTACCGGTGGCCTGGCACAGATCGGTGCGGGCGGGGTTGGCGCACCAGATGCTGGTCAGGTGGAAGTCGTCGTCGGGCGACGCGCCGATCGGCGACGCGAACGCCCAGCAGGTCAGCGCGACCATGGCGAGCACGGGGACCAGCCACAGCGCGCGGAAGCGCGAGCGCAGCACGGCCCCGCGTGCGCGCCAGGTGCCCGCCCGCGAGTCAGGACTCGTCACTGACACGTTCCTCGGCATCCACGGCGATGCCCTGCACCACGCGACGCAGCTCGTCGCGAGTGCGCGCGAGCTCGAGACTGAGCTGCATCAGGATCAACAGCACCACGAAGAACCCGCCGACGAACAACAGGTTGATGGGCTGCGTGATGCCGAAGAACCCGGCGACAGTGTTCAGGATGCCGGGGAAGACCGACAGCACGAGCGCCATCACCGCGGCGATCAGCCACACCACGGCGTACTTCTCGGGCAGCACGTAGGAGCGCAGCAGCAGCAGCACGACCACGAGCATCACGACCGACAGCACGATCGACAGGATCTGGGGGTTCACCGTTTGGCCTCCTTATGGGCGCGGCGGCGCAGGGCCGCGATGCTGGGCGGAACGCTGCGGAAGCTGGCGAGCACCAGGATGAACAGAATGCGGCCGGTGTAGAGCGCGGCACGCGGGATCGACTGCGATGGCAGACCACCGGCGCGCTCGTTCATTTCGACCGGGACCTCGCTCACGGTCAGCTTCTGCCGGGTCGCCAGGACGATCGACTCGACGGTGTCGCCGAGGTATTCGACGGGGTAGTGCTCGGCGAACAGGGCGATCGCGCGCGGCCCGGCGATGCGAAAGCCCGACGTCACGTCGGTCAGCCTCGTGCGCGCGTACGCCGACACGACCCAGGCGATGACGCGCTGCACGTTCCGGCGCGCCCAGGTCGACTGGAACGACCCGCCCGCCGCGAACCGGCTGCCGATGACGATGTCGGCCGAGCCGACACCCGCGAGCAGGGTCTCGAGGAACTCGGGACGATGCTGCCCGTCGGCGTCGAGCTGGATGAGGGCGTCGTACTCGCGGCGCGCCGCGTATCGGAACGCTGTGCCCATCGCCGCGCCGACGCCGAGGTTCACGGCGTGCCGCAGCACTCGCACTCCGGCAGCGCGGGCGATGTGCGACGTGGCGTCGCGCGATCCGTCGTCGATCACGATGACGTGCTCGAGCGGGTGGTGCCCGGCCAGTTCGGCCAGCACGGCACCGATCGACGCCTCTTCGTTAAAGGCGGGGATGGCGATGAGGGTCTTCATCCACGGATTCCTAGTGGTCGCTGAACGACATCAGCTTGACGTATTCGGCAACCATCGGGACCGTGGCGCGCACGGTCTTGAAATCTCCGGTTGCGGTCAGCTTGCCGTTCTCGATCACGAGCACGTCGTCGGCGTGCTGGACGGTGGAGAGCCGGTGAGCGATCACGATCACCGTCACCGTGCCGTGGAGCTTTGCGAGGCTCTTGCCGATGAAGGCCTCTGACCCGGCGTCGAGGCCGCTGGTGGCCTCGTCGAGGATGAGCAGCCGCGGCTGAGCGTAGAGCGCACGAGCCAATCCGATGCGCTGAATCTGCCCGCCGCTGAGCGCGTCGACCTGCTTGCCGACCGAAGTCGCCAGGCCGTCGGGGAGGCTCTCGATGAATTCGGTCAGGTATGCGGATTCGACCGCCTCGCGCACGAGGTCGTAGTCGATCTCGTCGGGGTGCACTCCGAGCGCGATGTTCTCGGCGATCGTGCCCGAAACCAGGCCCGGCTTCTGCGGAACGTAAGACACGATGCCCGGGGCGACCGCGCGCAAAGCGGTCGGCTCATCGCCGCCGATGCGCACCTGACCTTTCTGCGGAGCAACCAAGCCGAGCATGAGGTCGACCATGGTGGTCTTGCCCGCACCTGACGGGCCGATCACCGCGACGTACGTTCCCGGCTTCACATCGAATGAGATGCCCTTGATGGTGTCGTGCGTGTCACCCTCGTAGCGATAGGTCACGTTCTTGGCGGCTACGGCCAGGCCGTGCTCGTGGTCGACCGTGCCCGTCGCGGCAGGGACGGCAAGCGGCACGAAGTCGCGAACCTGGGCGAGGAGCGTGTGGGCGATGCGGGACTGCTCGGCGTTCACCTTGAGGGCCGCGAGCGCGGTCTGCAGCGGCAGCAGCGACGCCATGATGCGGACCCCGCCGGTGAGGAACACACCGAGGGTGGCGAGACCGTCGGCCAGGTTGCCCGAGATCAGCTGTTGCCCCACCAGCGCAACCACGCCGAGGATCAGTGCCGTCTCGACGATGTACCGCGGCATGCCCCCGAGGAAGGCGAGAGTTGCGCCGCTACGAGCCAGACGCCCGCGCGAGAAGTTGATGCGGTCGATGAAGAGCTGCTGCTTCGCCAGGACCGAGATCTCGCGGAAGGTGTCGAGCGTGTCGCTGACGGCGTTCGCGGCCTCGATGTTGCCGCCCGCGGCATCCTCACCCGCTCGTTTCAGGCTGCGCCCGATGAAGTACTGCATCAGCGTCATCACGGCTGCGAAGTACAGGAACGCGAAGACCGCCGCCACCGGGTTCACGACGACGAACGCCGCCGCGACGATGATCAGAAGGAACGACTCGCTCAGGATGTTGGCGATGTTGTTCAGGATGCCGGTGAAGGCCCAGTTGCTCGACAGGGTGATCGCGTACTG
>JBDTQN010000041.1:0-13044 GCA_039932215.1 Pseudolysinimonas sp.
CTCTTTCACAGCCTCCATCGGTCCGTCACCGGTCCTCGGCTTCATGGCTGCCATCAGTGGTCTCCTTAAATCAGTCTTTGTGGAACTGTCTCTATTATCCCGTATCCGGCGACGTGGTCTTTACGGCGGGGTGAAATCCTGCCCATCGACCCACCACGCGATGTACAACCACCCGATCTGCCCCGCGATTCCGGCAACCACCAGCGCGACTCGGTAAACGCGACTCTCAGGTAACGCCAAGACACCCAGTCCGGGGGCGAGCGGAACCAGCAGCCGGAACGTGCTCGATTGCGGAAAGAACACGGCGAGCAGGTACAGCGCATAGCTCAGCATCCAGAACCGCAGGTCGACGCCGAGCCGTCTCGCGGGCCGCGACAGCAGGAACGCGGCGAACCCGGCGACGAGCAGCACGACCGCGGCGACGCCCAGGGGCAGTGCCCACTCGGCGGGGACGTGCCACCACTTCAGCCACCACTCGGCTCCCTGGAACCACGGCGTGAACGGCAGCAGCTCTTGCTCGCCGATGTACGCGCGACGCCATACGAGCTCGGTGTCGGTGTACGCCGTCACGCTCCCGGTCACTGCCCACGCGACGAGGGGCCACAGGACGCCGGCGAAGGCGGTGGTCAGGCCGACGGCGACGATGGAGGCGAACGCACGCGCGTCGAGCGGGTCACGCCGTTCGTCTGTTCGACGGTGCAGCACGATCCGGTGCACAAGGTGCAGCAGAAGCAGCAACGCGAACGCGAGCCCGCTCGGCCGGGTCAGCGCCAGCGCCGCCGCGACAGGGATGAGCAGGAGGTACCGGCGCTGCAGCAGCAGGATCAGCGCGCCGAAAAGCAGGAACAGTGCCATCGACTCGGCGTAGGACACCTGCAGGATCGGCGACAGCGGGGCGACGCAGAACAGCACCACCGCGAACATGGCAGTGGAGGCCGGTAGACGCATCGCCATGAGCTTGAAGAACAGCAGCGCCGCCCCGGCCGCGAACACCGTCGACATCAGCGGGGCGATCACCGGGAACGGCAGGTGGTGCCCGAGCGTCAGCACCCACATCAGCGCCGGGTATCCGGGAAGGAACGCCCAGGCATTCTCGGTGACCTGCCCGAGCTCGTTCATCGGCAGGGTCGCCGGGTACCCCTGCTGGCTGATCAGCCAGTACCACTGTCCGTCCCACAGTGCCGCGAAGGTGAAGTAGTCGGGTGAGGCACCGGTGCGGTAGCTCAGGGGCTGCAGCGCCGCGAACGTCGCGAAGATGATCGTGGTGACGATGCGCGACCCGACGAAGATCGCGAGAACGCGCTGCCACCACGGGGCGGCGTTCCACAGCGCGATCATGCGCTGAGCCACGCTCGCAAGCCAGCCTCGCAGCGCTCGATCTGTTCCACGGGCACACGTTCGTCGTCGGCGTGCGCGAGGGCGGGGTCACCGGGTCCGTAGTTGACGGCCGGGATGCCGAGTGCCGAGAACCGGGCCACGTCGGTCCAGCCGTACTTGGGTCGCGCTTCGCTGCCGATTGCGGCCACGAACGCCTGCGCGAGCGGGTCGTCCAGTCCGGGTCGCGCGCCGTCGGCGAGGTCGGTGATCGTCACGTCGTAGCCGGCGAACAGGTCCCGGATGCGGGCGACGGCCTGGTCGCCGCTCTGGTCGGGCGCGAACCGGTAGTTCACGGTGACGACTGCTTCGTCGGGCACGACGTTGCCGGCGACGCCTCCGCTGATGCCGACAGCGCTGAGTCCTTCGCGGTAGACGAGTCCGTCGACCTCGACCTCGCGTGCCCGGTAGTCAGAGAGCAGTTGCAAGATCGGCGCGGCCTTGTGGATCGCGTTGTCGCCTGCCCAGGCCCGTGCGGAGTGCGCGCGCTTTCCGCTGGTGCGCACCTCGGCGCGGAGGGTGCCGTTGCACCCACCCTCGATCTCGGCGTCGGTCGGCTCGGCGAGGATCGCGAAGTCGGCCGCCAGCCACTCGGGGTGGGTGCGGCTCACCCGCCCGAGCCCGTTCAGCTCGGAGGCGACCTCTTCGTTGTCGTACCAGATCCAGGTCACGTCGACAGTCGGGTCGGTCAGTTCGACGGCGAGCTTCAGCAGGATCGCGCAGCCGCCCTTCATGTCGGTGGTACCGCGACCCCACAGGATGCCGTGCTCGTCGAGGCGGGACGGCAGGTTGTCGTTCACCGGCACGGTGTCGAGATGACCGGCGATCACGGCCCTGCGCGCGCGGCCGAGATTGGTGCGCGCGACAACCACGTCGCCGTCGCGGGTCACCTCGAGGTGGGCGAGGCCGGTGACGGCCGCTTCGACAAGATCGGCCAGCGGACCTTCAGAACCCGACACCGAGAACACATCGACGAGGTCGGCGGTGAGCTCGACCGATGATCGAGTCATGTCGAGCGCGGGCACCTCGATAGCCTACGGGTATGACTTCCGCCTGGGGCCACGGGCTGGCCACCGTCGCGAGCGACGGCACGGTGCTCGACACCTGGTACCCCGCGCCCGCCCTCGGTTCGCCCCCGGCGGGGATCAAGCCGGTGCCGGCAGAACTCGCCCCACACGTCGGCGACGAGCCTCGACGCGACGTGACGGTGGAATTCGTCACCGTGACGATCGAGATCGAGACGGCCCCGGCATCCACGTCTGATGCGTATTTGCGGCTGCACCTGCTCAGCCACCTGCTGGTGAAGCCGAACACGATCAACCTCGACGGCATCTTTGCGCAGCTGCCGATCGTGGCGTGGACCACGGCGGGGCCGATGCTCCCGGCGGTTTACGCCCGGCTGCGCCCGGCGCTGCAGCGCGCTGGCATCTCGGCGCACGGAGTCGACAAGTTCCCGCGGCTGCTCGACTATGTCGTGCCGGACCGCGTGCGCATCGCCGACTCGTCACGCGTGCGCCTGGGCGCCCACCTCTCCCCCGGCACCACCGTGCTGCACGAGGGGTTCGTGAACTACAACGCGGGAACGCTCGGCGCGTCGATGGTCGAGGGCCGCATCTCGCAGGGCGTCATCGTTGGGGATGGTTCCGACATCGGCGGCGGCGCCTCGATCATGGGCACGCTGTCGGGCGGCGGCACGGAACGTGTTGCGGTCGGCGAGCGCGCCCTCCTCGGCGCGAACGCGGGCATCGGCATCTCAATCGGTGACGACTCGGTCGTCGAGGCGGGGCTGTACGTAACGGCGGGTACGAAGGTCACCGTTCTGGTGCCGGGTGCCGAGCCGCGCGTGACCAAGGCCGTCGAGCTGAGCGGTATCGCCGGGTTGCTGTTCCGGCGCAACTCGCAGACCGGCGCCGTCGAGGTGCTGCCACGCTCGGGCGACGGTGTCGCGCTGAACGCGGCCCTGCACGCGTAAGCCGTGCACGCGTAACTGAGGGCGTCCGGTATCCTCGGCACACACTCACCGAGGAGCGTGGCGCCATGGGACCCAGATTCATCGTCACCGTCATCATCTGCACGCTCGTCGCCGGGCTGACCGGTGGTCTGGTGGGGTGGGGGGTATCGTCCGCGACCATTGCCTCGGCAACGGGTGCAGCGGGCGCCGACGGCACCAATGGTGAGGACGGCGCCGACGGCGCACCGGGAGCCGACGGCGTGGATGGCGCGACGGGACCTGCGGGTCCCCAAGGTCCCGCCGGCTCGTCCACCGGAACACCTGGCCCGCGTGGCGCCACCGGCGCAACAGGTGCCACCGGTGCTGACGGCGCCACGGGCTTGCAAGGGCCGGCGGGCGTTCAGGGCGTCCCTGGCGTCCCGGGCACACCGGGACAAGACGCGTCCGCGAACTCCTTCAGTTACACCAGCGCAAGCGGCACATTCCCCGTTTTCAGCTCGAACTTCACCGCTGGCACGATCGCCGGTCCGGTGCCCGCGGGCCCTGCCCTGGTGGGCTTCTCGATCAAAGTGACATCGCTCGGGTTCGCGCAGGCAATCTCGTGCGAGCTGGTCGATGGACTGGGAAACACCTACGGCACGACCGGCTTCATCAGCATGACGACCGGGACCCCGCTCACGCTCGACGCGACCTTGGTCATCACGGTGCCAACGGCCAGCACGCTGTCCGTGGCGTGTACGGCCCCGTACCCAGACCCATTCGCCAAGACGTACACCGACCTCTCGATCTACGCGATCTCCTTCGGGCCCTGACACTCGGGCTCAGTACTCCGGCCCTCAGTATTCCGGCTGCGAGCTCGCCTCGAGCAGCGGCAGATCCACAGCGACGAACTGTTTGATGCGGCGCGCGCGGTCTTTGCGGTATTCGGCGTCGTCTTCGAGTTCGGGGCGACGCATCAGCTGGGCGATGATCGAGGCCCCGATCTCGTCCCACGCGGAGTTTCGCGCGGCATCCACGATCCCGCGCACGTAGTCGTCGTCTTCGGCCAGGGTGTCGAGCCGATCGGCCAGGATGTCGGACACCTGTTCGCGGCGTTCGAGCAGTTCGGCGTCGGCCTTGCGGTAGTCGGTCTGATGCTGCGCACGTCCCGGACGATCGCGGGTGCGGTCGATGATGTCGTCGAGTCGTTCGACGTCTTCGCGCTTCTCGCGGGCCAGCGCCCGGAACACCTCGCGTGTGGCCGCCATGGCCGCCTTCTCGCTGTAGTCGGCCCGGTCGCGTAGGGCCCGCACGATCTGCCGGTTCTTCACCGACATGCGCACGGCGGATGCCGCGATCAGCACACCCTCTTCGGCGACGTCCTCGACGGGAGGCGGCTCGACCGGCTCAGGCGCCTCGTACTTGCCGACATCCACCCGGCCACGGCGGCGGAGGAGCTTGCGGAACACCCTCCTGAGGCTAGTCCTACCGGCTCGTGGGCCAGGGGCGCGCGGGCTCGCCGATGTAGAGCTGCTGCGGGCGGCCGATCTTGGTCGCCGGGTCGGCGTTGGCTTCGCGCCAGTGCGCGATCCAGCCGGGGAGGCGGCCGATGGCGAACAGCACCGTGAACATACGAGTCGGGAACCCCATCGCCTTGTAGATGACGCCCGTGTAGAAGTCGATGTTCGGGTACAGCTTGCGTTCGATGAAGTAGTCATCGGCGAGCGCGACCTGCTCGAGTTCGCGGGCGATGTCGAGCAGCGGGTCGCTGACGCCGAGCGAGGCGAGCACCTCATCGGCGCTCTCTTTGACGACGCGGGCGCGCGGGTCGAAGTTCTTGTAGACGCGGTGCCCGAAGCCCATGAGCTTGACGCCGTCTTCTTTGTTCTTCACGCGGTCGACGAAGTGCTGCACGCTCTCGCCCGAGTCGCGGATCTTGCCGAGCATGTTCAGGACCGCCTCGTTGGCGCCGCCGTGCAGCGGACCGTAGAGCGCGTTGATGCCGGCCGAGATGGAGGCGAAGATGTTGGCCTCGGTCGAGCCGACCAGGCGGACGGTCGCGGTCGACGCGTTCTGCTCGTGGTCTTCGTGCAGAATCAGGAGGCGGTCGAGCGCCTTCACGAGCACCGGGTCGACGTCGTAGAGCTCGGCGAGGTTGCCGAAGTTGAGCTTGAGAAAGTTCTCGATGAAGTTCAGCGAGTTGTCGGGGTAGAGGAACGCCTGGCCGAGCGACTTCTTGTGCGCGTACGCGGCGATCACGGGCAGCTTCGCGAGCAGGCGGATGGTGGAGAGTTCGACCATCTCGGGGTTGTGCGGGTCGAGCGAGTCTTCGTAGTACGTCGACAGAGCCGACACAGCCGACGACAGCACCGACATCGGGTGCGCCGTGTGCGGCAGGGCAGAGAAGAACCGCTTGAGGTCTTCGTGCAGCAGGGTGTGCCTGCGCACCTTCTCGCTGAACTCTTCGAGCTCGGACGAGCTCGGCAGCTGCCCGTAGATCAGCAGCCAGGCGACCTCGAGGTAGGTCGAGTTCGCCGCGAGGTCTTCGATCGCGTAGCCGCGGTAGCGCAGAATGCCCGCGTCGCCATCGATGTAGGTGATCGCGCTCTTCGTCGAGGCGGTGTTCACGAAGCCCTGGTCGAGGGTCGTCAGACCGGTCTTGCCCATGAATCCGGAGATATCGACACTGCCGCGGCCGTCGACGGCGGGGAGCACGGGGAATTCGGTGGTCGTCCCCTGGTACGAGAAGGTGACCTTGTCGGCTTCGCTCACAGATACAGCCTATCCGGGGCCCGTGACCACTGTCGCAATCACCAAGGAACGCCGTCAGTGCTTGGAGAGCTGCTCCAAACGCCTCGCGGCGGCGGCGATCGCGTCGTCGGTGGCCGTCAGCGAGACACGCACGTGCTTCGCCCCGGCCTCACCGTAGAAGGTGCCCGGTGTGACCAGGATGCCGAGGTCGGCCAGTGCCGACACGGTCGCCCACGCGTCTTCGCCGCGCGTCGCCCACAGGTACAGGCCGGCGCTGCTCTCGTCGATGCGCAGCCCCGCGCCCTCGAGAGCCGGGCGCAACCGCTCGCGCCGGGCCCGGTAGCGCTCGCGCTGCGTGTCGACGTGCTCGTCGTCGCTGAGGGCCGCGATCATGGCCGCCTGGATCGGTGCGGGCGGGTTCAGGCCGAGATTCTTGCGCGCCTGCACCAGTTCGCCGACCAGATCGCTGCAGCCGGCCGCGAAGCCCGCGCGATACCCCGCCAGGTTCGAGCTCTTGCTCAGTGATCCGACCGACAGCGTGAGCCGCCGGGAGTCGCCGATGACCCGCGGATCCAGGATCGTCGTCGTGGGCCCGGTGCCGCTCCAGTCGAGCTCGGTGTAGCACTCGTCGTTCGCGATCACGGCTCCGAGGTCGCGCGCACGCCGCACCGCGCGGCGCAAGAAGTCGACCCCGTGCACCCGCCCGTCGGGGTTGCCGGGGCTGTTCAGCCAGACCAGCCGGGTCTCGTCGGGCCAGTCGTCGGGCTCATCCGAGGCCAGCACCGTGGCACCGACGGCGACCGCCCCGACCGCGTAGGTCGGGTAGGCCAGGGTCGGCTGCACCACGACATCCCCGGGCCGCAGCCCGAGCAGGGTAGGCATCAGACCGATCAGCTCTTTCGAACCGATGGTCGGCATGACGTTGGCGGCTTCGACCGTCACGCCGTGACGCCGCGCGTACCAGTCCACGATCGCCTGGCGCAGCGGTGCGGAACCCGTCGTCTGCGGGTAGCCGGGCGCATCGCCTGCCGCGGCCAGCGCATCCTGGATCAGTTGCGGGGTCGGGTCGACCGGCGAACCGATCGCGAGGTCGACGATGCCGTCGGCGTGGGCCGCCGCCCGCTCCCGGAACGGGACGAGGGAGTCCCAGGGAAAGTCAGGGAGATGAAGAGGCACGGGGTTCGAGCGCCGCTAGTGCGCAGCCTGCTCTTGCGGCGGCAGGGCCGCGACGATCGGGTGGTCGCCCGCGACGACGCCGATCTTGGCGGCACCGCCCGGCGAACCGATGCCGACCTCGCTGAAGAATTCGACGTTGGCCTTGTAGTAGTCGCTCCAGACCTCGGGGAGGTCGTCTTCGTAATAGATGGCCTCGACCGGGCAGACCGGCTCGCAGGCGCCGCAGTCCACGCACTCGTCGGGGTGGATGTACAGCATGCGATCGCCCTCGTAGATGCAGTCGACCGGGCATTCGTCGATGCAGGCGCGATCTTTCAGATCGACACAGGGGAGGGCGATGACGTAGGTCACTGGTCCATCTTAGATCGACTGCCGCGGGGTGCTCGCACAGCCGGCCACAGCACGATCGCCAGCACGAGCACGGTCGGCACGATCGCCCAGACGTAGCCGATCGGATCGTCGATCACGAACGCGGTGCCACCGGCGCCGGGCAGCATCAGCAGTCCGGTCGCGAGCACCGCTCCGGCCCCGGCCGCCGCCCCGATCGCCCGGCTGCCGAACACCAGGCGGAATCCGGCGACCAGCGCACCGATCACCGCCAGCCCGGCGATCAGGCCCCACGGAAAGAACTGCCGGTGGGTGAACGTCGACACGAATCCGACGGCGAAGCCGATGGCCAGCGCAAACACTGCGGCGAGCGCCATCGTGAGAATGGTGGCGCGATCCCACCTGTTGTCCATGTCGTCGACCTCCGCTGGACACCATAGCCCGCGCCGTCTAGGCTCGATCGAGTAAGGGTAGCCTCACCAATCCTTTCTACCCCTGAAACCCATCCCCCACTCCACTCCGAAAGCATCCTGTTGCTCGCGAACGTCCTGATCGGCCTGCGTGAAGGCCTCGAAGCGGGCCTCGTCGTCGGCATCCTCGTGGCATACCTCCACAAGATCGACCGGCGCGACGTGTTGCCGAAGCTCTGGATCGGGATCGGCGGCGCGATCCTGTTGTCGCTGACAGTCGGCGCGATCCTCACCTTCGGACCGAGCACGTTGAGCTTCCAGGCGCAAGAGATTCTGGGTGGCTCGCTGTCGATCGTGGCCGTCGGCATGGTGACCTGGATGACCTTCTGGATGGCGCGGCACGCGCGCGGGCTGAGTGCCGAACTGCGGGCCGACGTCGACAAGGCGGTGAGGCGTTCGGCCGCGGCGCTCGTCATTCTGGGCATCGTGAGCGTCGGCCGCGAGGGCGTCGAGACGGCGCTGTTCGTGTGGGCCAGCGTGAATGCCGGGGCGAACGCGGCGCTCGGCACGCTGGGCGCCGTCATCGGCATCCTGATCGCCATCGTGCTCTCGTACCTGATCTACCGCGGACTGGTGCGCATCAACCTGGGCCGGTTCTTCTTCTGGACCGGCATCGTGCTGATCGTCGTCGCCGCGGGTGTGCTCGCCTACGGCGTGCGCGACCTGCAGGAGGCGGGCGTGATCCCCGGCATCACCGTGATCGCCTACAGCGTCACCTCGATCGTTCCGCCGACCAGCTGGTACGGCTCACTGCTCGCCGGCCTCTTCAACTTCAACCCCGAGCCGACGGTCGCCCAGGTGGTCGTCTGGATCGCCTATGTCGTCGTCACCCTCGCCATCTTCCTGCGGGTGAGCCGGGCTCGCCCGAGCCTGACCGCCCAACCGGCATAAGGAGCCCCATGTCCATCCGACCCCTGCTCATCACCGGCGGTGTCATCACCGCGCTGGTGGCGCTGGCCGGTTGCGTGCCGAATGCGCCCGCGGGCGGTGCGACCGCCATCAGCGTCGCGATCTCTGACGACGCGTGCGACCTGTCGGCTGCCACGGCCACCGCGGGCAATGTGACCTTCGATCTGACGAACTCGGGCAGCGATGTCAACGAGTTCGAGATTCTGGCCGAAGACCAGTTGCGCATCGTGGGCGAGAAAGAGAACGTCGTGCCCGGCGCGACCACGGTGTACACGGCACAGTTGCAGCCGGGCACCTATTACACGGCGTGCAAGTTCCAGATGGTCGGCGCGCCGATCGGACTGGCCGAGTTCACTGTCACCGGCGACGCCACCACCGTGGACGCCGACGAGCAGCAGCTCATCGACGAAGCCGTCACCGACTATGTCGCCTACGTGAAGTCGCAGGCGGGCGAGCTGATCCCCGCCGTGACGGCGTTCGCCGACGCCTACGCCGCAGGTGACGACGAGACCGCGCGCAACCTGTTCGCGTCGACCCGAGTCTTCTACGAGCGCATCGAGCCCACGGCCGAAGCGTTCGGCGACCTCGACCCGAAGATCGACTACCGCGAAGTGGATGCCGTGGCCGAGGGCCTGGACTGGACCGGCTTCCACCGCATGGAGAAAGACCTGTGGCCACCGGCCGAGGGCGACCTCAACTCGGACGGCACCAGCGCGTTGCTCGACTGGGCGCCCTCCACCCCTGAGGACCGGGCAGCGTACGCCGACCAGCTCGTCGCCGACGTGCAAGACCTGTACGACCTGGTCTACGCCGACGACTTCACCGTCACGCTCGCCGACATCTCGAACGGAGCGATCGGACTGCTCGACGAGGTCGCGGTGGGCAAGATCTCGGGCGAAGAGGACTGGTGGTCGCACACCGACCTCACCGACTTCGCCGCCAACGTGCAGGGCGCCGAGGTGGCGTTCGGCAACGTGAAGGCGATCGCCGAGAGCAAGGGCGAGAGCGAACTGGTCGACGAGATCCAGGCGCAGTTCGACGCGCTCCACGCGCTGCTCGCGCAATACGGCAGCGTCGAGAGCGGCTTCACGCCCTACGACCAGGTGACCGACGACCAGCGCAAAGAGCTCTCGGACGGCGTCAACGCCCTCGCCGAGCCGCTGTCGCAGCTGACCGCGGCCGTGCTCGGCTAACGTCTCCCCCATGAGCGATGAGCCGCAGCGCCTGTCCCGACGTGGCCTTCTGGGCCTCGCCGGGGCTGGCGCTGCCGGTCTCGCGCTCGGGGGCGCCGGCGGCGCGGCCGTCGCGACCTCGATCGCGAGCCAGGGCACCTCGGGCGCGGCCGCCCGCTACCCGTTCTTCGGCGAACACCAGTCCGGCATCACCACCCCGGCCCAAGACCGTCTGCACTTCGCCGCGTACGACCTGGCCGCGGATGCCACCGCCGACGACCTGCGCGAACTGCTGTCCGACTGGACCTACGCGGCCGCCCGCATGACCCAGGGCCTCGATGTCACCGAAGACGGCGCGATCGGCGGATCGCCGCTGGCGCCACCCGACGACACAGGCGAGGCGCTCGGTCTGCCGCCGGCCGGACTCACGATTACCTTCGGTTTCGGGCCCACCCTGTTCGACGACCGATTCGGGCTGGCAGCACGCCGTCCGGCGTCGCTCGAACCTCTCCCCCGCTTCAGCGGCGACGCCCTCGTACCGTCGCAGTCGGGCGGAGACCTCTGCATCCAGGCCTGCGCCGACGACCCGCAGGTGGCCGTGCACGCCATCCGCAACCTCAGCCGCATCGCGTTCGGCCGCGCGGCGATCCGCTGGTCGCAGCTCGGGTTCGGCCGCACCTCGTCCACCTCGACGAGCCAGGCGACGCCGCGCAACCTGTTCGGCTTCAAAGACGGCACCGCCAACATCAAGGCAGAAGAACCGGATGCCGTGGCCGAGCATGTCTGGACGACGGCGGGCGACGGCACCGGCTGGATGGCCGGCGGTAGCTACCTCGTCGCGCGCAAGATCCGGATGGTGATCGAGAGCTGGGATCGCACCCGCCTCGAGGAGCAGGAGCGTGTCATCGGGCGCGAGAAGGGCGAGGGTGCGCCGCTTTCGGGCGGCACGGAGTTCACCGAGCCCGACTTCGACAAGCCCGACGACGACGGGTCACCGCGCATCGCCGACGATGCGCACGTGCGCCTGTCGCAGCCGAGCGTCAACGGGGGTGCGCGGCTGCTGCGCCGCGGCTACAACTTCGTCGACGGGAACGACTCCCTCGGCCGACTCGACGCGGGGCTGTTCTTCCTGTCGTTCCAGCGTGACCCCGCCCAGTTCGTCGCCGTGCAGCGCAGCCTGGCCGGCCACGACGCCCTCAACGAGTACATCAAGCACGTCGGCTCGGCGATCTTCGCGATCCCGCCGGGCGCGCGCGAGGGCGGCTCGATCGGAGACGCCCTGTTCGGCTGAGCCGCCGCTAGTTCTTAACGACCGTGTAGCCGACCGACGGCCCGACGCCGAGGTCGGCACCGTCGCCGGAACTGAGGTTCACCGTGTACGCGTCAGAGGTGAACTGCCCGAACGCACCGGTGTCATCCTGATTCACCGTGTCGCCCGCGAACCCCGCACCGGTCAGCAGACCCTTCGCCTCGTCGTAGCCGGCGTTGAAGTCGTCGCGCGCGATGTAGACCACCCACCCGGTGCCGAGGTCTTGTGCGTAGACGACGTCGCCCTCGATCAGCGGCACGTCGGCGCTGGGGTAGGTCGCGGGGAGCGTCGTCTGACCCTCGAGGCCGCTGCCATCGCTGCTGTCGCCGTCGGTCCCCTCGTCGGCCGGACCGGACGTCGCGGCGCCGTTGTCACCGGTCGATCCGCCGCCCGAGGGGGCGCCGCATCCGGTCAGTACCAGGGATGCGAGCAGGGCCGCAGCGGCGAGAGCGGCGAGCCGCGCCCTCATTCGCCCGTGTCCGCGTTGGTGACCGTGTAGTTCGCGGTCCAGTTGCCGTCCGACTCCGCGACGACCAGAAGAACCGTGTACGGATCTTTCGTGAAGCCGGCGGTGCTCGCCTGATCGGTCACCGACACCTCGCGGTACTCGAAGCCGGCATCGGTGAGCTGCGTCTTGATCGACTCGAACGCGTCGGCGCCCGAGACCTTGATGGTCACGTTCCAGGCCTTCTCGCCGTTGTCACCTGGCACCGAGAGACCGAGCAGCACGTCGCCATCGGTCAGGGGCACCTCGCTCGGGAAGTCGCCGGGGACCGACTGGCCGGGGATCACGCCGCCGGGCAGACCGCCACCGGTGCTGCCGCCGGGCAGGAAATTGTCGATGATGCTGCAGCCCGACAGGAACGGGACGGCGAGCAAGGCGATGCCCGCGAGGGCGACGGCGAGGGGTTTGCGCATGCCCCGGAGTTTATACGCGAGAGACCGCTATGCGTCTTGCTTCTTCATACGCGAGAGGGTGCGCGCGCGCTCCGTCTGGTCGAGGATGACCTTGCGGATGCGCACCACCTCGGGCGTCACCTCGACGCACTCGTCTTCGCGAGCGAACTCGAGGCACTCCTCCAGCGTCAGCTTGCGCGACGGCGTCATGCGCTCGAACACGTCGGAGGTCGACTGACGCATGTTGGTCAGCTGCTTCTCTTTGGTGATGTTCACGTCCATGTCGTCGGCGCGCGAGTTCTCGCCCACGACCATGCCCTCGTACACCTCTTGCGTGGGCTCGACGAAGAACGACATGCGCTCCTGCAGCGCCGTCATCGCGAACGGGGTCGCCACACCGGCGCGGTCGGCGACGATCGACCCGTTGACGCGGGTCGTGATGGTGCCGGCCCACGGCTCGTAGCCGTGCGAGATCGCGTTGGCGATGCCGGTTCCGCGCGTGATCGTCAAGAATTCGGTGCGGAACCCGATGAGCCCGCGCGACGGCACGATGAACTCCATGCGCACCCAGCCGGTGCCGTGGTTCGTCATCGTCTCCATGCGGCCCTTGCGGGCGGCGAGCAGCTGGGTGATCGCGCCGAGGTGCTCTTCGGGCGCGTCGATGGTCAGGTGCTCGAACGGCTCGTGCAGCTTGCCGTCGACCGTCTTGGTGACCACCTGCGGCTTGCC
>JBDTQN010000042.1:0-12976 GCA_039932215.1 Pseudolysinimonas sp.
GCTGTTCCCGGCGATCAACGTCAACGACTCGGTGACGAAGTCGAAGTTCGACAACAAGTACGGCATCCGCCACTCGCTGCCCGACGGCATCAACCGTGCCACCGATGTGCTCATCGGCGGCAAGGTCGCGTTCGTCGCCGGCTACGGCGACGTCGGCAAGGGCTCCGCCGAGGCGCTGCGCGGTCAGGGCGCGCGCGTGATCGTGAGCGAGATCGACCCGATCAACGCGCTGCAGGCCGCCATGGACGGCTTCCAGGTCGCGCGCATCGAGAGCGTGCTCGAGCTGGTCGACATCTGGGTGACCACGACCGGCAACGAGAACGTCATCACGCTCGAGCACCTGCAGGGCATGAAAGAGAAGGCGATCGTCGCGAACGTCGGCCACTTCGACAACGAGATCGACATCGCGGGCCTCGAGAAGCTGGCCGGTGCCGAGCGTATCGAGATCAAGCCCCAGGTTCACGAGTGGCGCCTGCCCAACGGCCGCAGCATCCTGGTTCTCAGCGAGGGTCGCCTGATGAACCTCGGCAACGCCACCGGCCACCCGTCGTTCGTGATGAGCAACTCGTTCTCGAACCAGGTGCTGGCGCAGCTCGAGCTGTACACCCGCCGCGACGCGTACCCGATCGGCGTGTACGTGCTGCCGAAGGTGCTCGACGAGAAGGTCGCGCGTCTGCACCTCGACGCGATCGGCGTCGAGCTCACCGAACTCACCCCCGAGCAGGCCGCCTACATCGGCGTTCCGATCGAGGGACCGTACAAGGTCGACCACTACCGCTACTGATCCGCCCGGCCGCGCCCGGCAGAACTCAGGAACTGTCGACCCCCGCGTGATCGCGTGCGGCTGGAGCAGCCAGAACTCCTGAGTTGTGCCGCTGCGTCTCTACTTGCGGGCGAACAGCGGCTTCCACGTGAAGCCGGCGATCAGTCCGCCGACCGCCGGTGCGACCAAGAAAACCCACAGTTGCGCGAGTGCGTCCGGTCCGCCGAACACGGCCGTCGCGATCGAGCGGGCCGGGTTCAGCGAGGCCCCGCTGACCGGGATCATCACCAGGTGCAGCATCGTCAGCGCGAGGCCGATCGCGAGGGGCGCGAAGCCCGCCGTGCTCGACCCGGGAGCGGTGACGCCGAGGATGATCCAGAGGAACACCGCCGTGGCGACGATCTCGGCCAGCAGCACGCCCACCATGCTGTAGCCGGCAGGGGAGTGCGCGCCGAACCCGTTCGACACCTTGTCGAAGCTGGCGCTGAGCCCGCTGACCGTCAAGAACACCCAGATCAGCAGTGTCGCCAGCAGGCCGCCGAGGATCTGCGCGACCACGTACGGCACGACGTCGGCCCAGCGCATGCGGCCCGCAGCCGCCGCGCCGAGCGATACCGCCGGGTTGAAGTGGCCGCCCGAGATATGCCCGACCGCGTAGGCCGCGGTCATCACCGCGAGGCCGACCGCGATCGCGATGCCGAGGAAGCCGACGTTCTGGTCGGCGAGGAGCGCGGTGCCGATGACGCCGAAGACGAGGACGAAGGTTCCGAACACCTCCGCCACGAGCCGGCTGGTGAGCGAATAGGGGACTGCGGCGTCGGCCATGACACATCCGTTTCAGGTGAAGGGAGCGGGTTCGGCTCCACGCTAGCGGAAGGTTTTTCAGTCTCGACTACTCTGGGCACGGTAGAAAGGCGAGGCCGATGAACGCGCGCATCCTGGTTGTCGACGATGACACCGCCATCTCAGAGATGATCGGCATCGTGCTCAGAGGCGAGGGGTACGAACCCCAGTTCGCTGCCGACGGCGCCGAAGCGATCGAGCTCTTTCACAGCATGAAGCCCGACCTCGTACTTCTCGACCTGATGCTGCCGGGCATCGACGGCATCCAGGTCTGCGCGACGATCCGGGCCGAGAGCGGCGTGCCGATCATCATGCTCACCGCCAAGGGCGAGACGACGGATGTCGTGAAGGGTCTCGAGAGTGGCGCAGACGACTACGTGGTCAAGCCCTTCAATCCCAAAGAACTGGTGGCGCGCATCCGGACCCGACTTCGCCCGGTGCTGCCCGAGTCGACCGACACCGTTGGGATCGGCGACCTGACCATCGACGTGCAGGGCCACGAGGTGAAGCGAGGCGACTCGCAGATCAGCCTGACGCCGCTCGAATTCCAGTTGCTGCTCGCGCTCGCCGTGAAACCGCAGCAGGTGTTCACCCGCGAGATGCTGCTCGAGCAGGTCTGGGGCTACCACTACAAGGCCGACACCCGGCTGGTGAACGTGCACGTGCAGCGCCTGCGCGCCAAGGTCGAGCACGACCCCGACAACCCGCGCATCGTGATGACCGTGCGCGGCGTCGGGTATCGCGCGGGCGCCGTCACGTAGCGCACACCATGCGGCGCTTCGACTGGCGGGCTGCGCTAGACCGGCTGCGCCGGCTCTGGCGCGGTTCCCTGCGACTGCGCACTGTCGCGATCACGCTCGCGTTATCGGTGATCGCGGTCACAGTGATCGGGGCCTACATCTCGTCGAGCGTGCGCAGCAACCTGTTCGAGGGGCGCAAAGACCAGATCGTGCTCGAGGCCGGCCGGGCCGCCGACAACGCCCAACGCATCTTCGACGACGTCGGGGTGTCGGGCGAGGCGCAAGACCTCGAGGGCGCGCTCGACGCGGCGGCGATCGCCACCAGCGCGTCGGTGTCGACCGGGCCGCTGGTCGCGATCCTGCGCGGGCCGGGGCAGGGCGGTATCCCCGCCGTCGAGGACCGCGCCGATGTGCCCGAGTTCGACCTGTCGATGGTCAGCCCCGAGTTGCAGGCGGCGGTACTCGACAGCGGCGGCGGATCTGTCACCTGGCAGTCGCTGTCGATCGACGAGGCGACCGGCACCGGCACCTCGCCGGCGATCATCACCGGCTCGCTCATCGACGTGCAGGCGCAGGACTACCAGCTGTACCTCGTCTACGACCTGTCCGAAGTGCAGCAGACCCTCGACTTCGTGCAGCAGACCCTCATCCTCGGCGGCCTGGCGCTGCTGATTCTGATCGGCGCGGTCGCCTACCTCATCGTGCGGCTGGTGGTCGGGCCGGTTCGCGTCGCCGCCGAGACGAGCGAGAAGCTGGCGGCCGGCCACCTCGAAGAGCGGCTGCCCGAGCGCGGCGACGACGAACTGGCGACGCTCGCGCGGTCGTTCAACCGCATGGCCGACTCGCTGCAACGGCAGATCCGCCAGCTGGCCGACCTGTCGCGCGTGCAGCAGCGGTTCGTCAGCGACGTTTCGCACGAGCTGCGCACCCCGCTCACTACGATCCGGCTGGCGGGGGAGGTGCTCTACGACCAGCGCGACAGCTTCCCCCCGGCGACGAAGCGCACGACCGAGCTGCTGCACGCGCAGACCGACCGGTTCGAGGTGCTGCTCGCCGACCTGCTGGAGATGAGCCGGTACGACGCCGGTGCGGTGCAGCTCGAGGTCGAGCCGACCAACCTGGTACGTCTGGTCGACGACTCCATCGACGCGGTCATGCCGCTCGCAGAGGAGAAAGACACAGAGATCCGCCTGGTCGCCCCTGGCGGGTACTTCGAGGCCGAGGTCGACGGCCGCCGCATCCGCCGCATCCTGCAGAACCTGCTGGGCAACGCGATCGATCACGGCGAGGGCAAGCCGATCGTGGTCTACGTCGACAGCAACGCCGACTCGGTCGCGATCGCGGTGCGCGACTTCGGTGTCGGGCTCGCCCCCGCCGACATGGCTCGCGTGTTCGACCGGTTCTGGCGCGCCGACCCGTCGCGGCAGCGCACCACCGGGGGCACGGGCCTCGGCTTGGCGATCTCGCAGGAGGACGCGATCGTGCACGGCGGTGAACTCGACGTGTGGAGCGAGCCCGGCCGCGGTAGCTGCTTCCGTCTGACCCTGCCGCGGCACCGCGGCGAGCTGATCGGGCAGTCGCCGCTCGACCTGCCGCCCGAAGACGGTCTCGATCTGGTCCCGGATCGTGAGGTGACGGCATGAGGCGCCGGATGTGGTGGCCGGCCATGCTGGCAGCGGTCGCCTTGCTGGCGGGGTGCGTCAGCATCCCGACCGGGGGCGGCGTGACGACAACTGAGATCGTCGCCGAAGACCCCGACGACCTGCTCGTCAGCCTGCCCGCCCTGCCTACGCAAGACGCCAGCCCCGAAGAGATCATCGCCGACTTCTTGCGGGCGGGTCGCGGGCCGCAAGAGAACTACAAGGTGGCGCGGGCGTACCTGACCGACGACTTCCGTTCGACATGGTTGCCGGGGGCGCGCACGCTGATCAGCTCGACGCCGATCTCGGCCGTCTCGCTCGCCGACAACACGTTCTCGGTGTCGGTGTCGGCCTCGGCGGCGGTCGACAGCGAGGGTCGGTACTCGACCGCGACCCCCGTCGAGCCGTACGACCTCACCTTCGGGCTGGTGAAGAACGACGACGGTCAGTGGCGCATCAGCTCGGCACCGGATGGCACGGTGCTCTCGCCCAGCCGGTTCTCGTCGATCTACAAGCCGTACGAGCTGTACTTCTTCGATCCGACGTTCGATTTCCTGGTTCCCGACCTGCGTTGGTTCCGTGCCGGGTCCGCCGCGAGCGATGTGATCGAGGCGATGCTCGCGGGTCCGAGCGACCGGCTGGGCGACGGGTCGCTGTTCTCGGCGTTCCCGGCCGGCACGCAGCTGACCGGCGCGCCGACGATCACCTCGGGCAGCGCCACCGTGCCGCTGTCGTCGGAGGTGAACGCCGGCAGCGCGACCACGCACCGCCGCATGGAGCAGCAGCTGCTGCAGACCCTGCGCTCCGTCGCGTCGGTGCGCGAGGTCGAGATGACGGTCGCCGACTTCATCCTGCAGGTGCCCGAGGGCGGAACCCAGGCCGACAGCAGCTTCCTGGTCGGCAACGATCCGGTCGGCGCCGTCGACGGCCGCATCGGTGTGCTGAGCGCCGATGGCGTCGCGCCGATTGCCGGCATCGGCCGGTCGGCAGATGAGGTGGGTGCGATCGGCGGGTCGCTCGTCGCTCACGATCGAAGCAGCATCGCCCTGTTGAGCCCCGCCGGCGTCTCGATCGTGCGCGCAGGCCAGGCGCCGGCCGTGATCGACGGCCGGTCCGGCCTCGTCGTGCCGTCGCTCGACCAGCTCGGCTTCACCTGGTCGGTGCCGGCCGACGCGCCCGACCAGTTGATGGCGATCGGCCCCGACGCCGTGCAGCTGATCGTGCCGGGGTTGCCCGGCGATGCGCGTGTCGTCTCGATCGACGTCTCGCGCGATGGCGCGCGGTTGCTCGTCGCGCTCGACACCGCCGGCGGTCCGCGACTGATCGTCGCCGGCATCCAGCGCAACGCCGACCTGACCCCGACCGGGCTCGTCACCCCCCTCGACCTGCCCATCGGTGACGCCGACCTGCTCGACGCGGCATGGGCCGACGGGCTCACCGTGGTCGCGTTGACCGCTGGCAGCCTCACCGCCGTCGACGCCTACGAGATCGGCGGTCTGCACACCAGCCTCGACGCGCTGAACGGCGGCGTCGCGATCGTCGGCGGGAACACCCTCGAGGGCACGCGGGTGCTCGACGAGGAAGGCCGCGTGCTGCGGCCCGGCGGCGGCACGAGCTGGCAGGACACGGGGATCGTCGCCTCCTTCCTCGCCTCGCAGCAGTAGCGGTTCTGCACAGATCCCTTGTCACGGGGGGTCAGGCGGGCGGGGCTCGACGAGGCTCGCCGGGTGATGGATGCCGGGGCGATACGCGAGGCGGTGCTCGATGCGCTGGCGGTGCTGCTTCCCGTCGAATGTGCGGGGTGCGGGGTCGACGATCGGGCGCTGTGCGCCTCCTGCCGCGACGAACTCGTGCCCGAGGTCAGCTCGCGACTCGTCGCTGAGGGGCTGCGAGTCTGGTCGGGGCTCGAGTACGACGGCGTGACGCGCGCGGTGGTGCTCGCGCTCAAACGCGACGGGCGTGCGGATGCGGCGCGATTCCTGGCGCCGGCGCTGGCGGCGGCCGTCGTGGCTGCGGCGCCCGATCCGACGGGAATCGAAGTGGTGCTCGTGCCGGGCTCGCGACGGGCGTACCGGCGTCGGGGGTTCGACCCGGTGCGGCTGCTGGTCGCCCGCGCCGGACTGAGCGGAGCGCGGTTGTTTACGCCGGCCCGGCCCCATGCCGCGCAGAAGACCCTCGGCGTGGGGGAGCGGGATGGCAACTTGACCGGCGTCTTTCGTCTGCGTTCCCCGGTGGCCGGCCGGCGCATCCTGCTCATCGATGACGTGGTGACGACCGGCGCGACACTGGGCGAGGCGGCGCGGGTGCTGCGCGAGGCGGGTGCCGACGTCGTCGGCGCGGCCGTCGTGGCGTCGACGCCGAAGAGATTCGCGCACTCTGTGGGCTTGCACAGTTACCGATCCGTGACTTCACGGGTGGCGGGGACTACGGTTGCCCGAAAGGCGTCAGAAACCGCCTCACCCGACGCGGCTGACGCTGGAACGAAGGGGAGGATGCGCCATGGACATCACGATCACCGGACGCGGAGTGGGGATTCCGGACCGGTTCGAGGACTACGCCACCGAGAAGGCCGACAAGGTCGCCCAGCTGGCAGAGAAGGCCCTCGCGCTCGAGATCAAGCTGATTCGTCATCACGAGACGAACGGCACATCGGGCGATGATCGTGTGGAACTCACGCTGATCGGCCCCGGCCCCATTGTGCGTGCCGAGGCCGCGGCCGGCGACAAGTACGCCGCTTTCGACATCGCGCTCGACAAGATGCTCGAGCGCATTCGCCAGGCCAAAGACCGCAAGAAGGTGCACCGCGGCCAACACCGCCCGGTCTCCGTCGGCGAGGCGACCTCGAACGGGCGCATCCTGGATGTCGTCCCGGCCAGCGCGCAGGTCATCAATGCGGTGACCACCGGCTCGATCCCGATTCCCGCCGACGACGTCGCAGAGCCGGAGTGGAGCCCCGTTGTCATTCGGCACAAGGTCTTCCCGGCGACGCGCATGACACAAGAGGACGCCGTCGACCACATGGAACTGGTCGGCCACGACTTCTTCCTCTTCATCGATGCCACCACCGATCGTCCGTCGGTGGTCTACCGGCGCAATGGCTGGAACTACGGGGTCATCGGCCTCGAGGAGTCGGCCGACGAACTGGCGGCGGCGCGCGCCCGGCGCTGACCCGGCCGCGAAGCGGCACGAATGGCGGGTTGTTCCTCCGGGGCACCCGCCATTCGTGCCGTCTCGCGCCCGGCGGTGAGTTGCACCTCCGCTCGATTAATGCAACTCTAAGGTTGCACATCGAGCGGAGGCATCATGAACGACTTCAGCACCACCTACACGGTGGACGCATCACCCGAGCGGGTATTCGACGCTATCAACGACGTCCGCGCGTGGTGGACCGGCGATATCGAGGGCGAGACCCGCGAGCTCGGTGACGTGTTCACCTACACGCACGCGCCGCAGCACCGCAGCGTGCAGCGCATCACCGAATCGGTGCCGGGTCAACGCGTCGTCTGGCACGTCGACGACGCCGAACTCACGTTCGTCGAAGACCGCGACGAGTGGGTCGGCACCGACATCACCTTCGACATCACCCTGACGTCGAGCGGTACGGAGGTGCGCTTCAGCCATCTCGGCCTGACACCGGGCGTCGAATGCTACGACGCGTGCTCGAACGCGTGGGGGTCGTACATCAACGGGAGCCTGCGCAAGGTGATCGAGGCGGGGTGAGGATTGCTGTACGTTTCGCCGTCTGAAATGTACAGTTGGCGCATGACCACGATCCGCGTGACCGACGCGCGCGCGCAGTTCACCCACCTCATCTCCACAGCCCAGACCGAGGCCGTCTTTCTCGAGCGCCGCGGAAAGGTCGAAGCAGTGGTCGTCAGCCCGGGGCAGTATGAGCGAATGATGGATGCTCTAGAAGAGGCCGAAGACCTCGAGGCCTACGACGCCAGCCTCGCCGACGAAGGCCCCAGCATTCCGTGGGAACAGGTCAAGACCGACCTCGGCTGGGAGTGACCTACCGCATCGAGCTGCGGCCGGCGGCCTTCAAGGGGCTTCGCAAGATCGCTCCGACCGACCGCAAGCGCATCCAGGGTGTCATCGCTCTCCTCGGGCAGGATCCTCGGCCTCCGGTCGCGCGTCGTCTCACGGGGCGCGCCGGCTTCCGGGTCAGAGTCGGCGACTACCGGATCCTGTATGACATCCACGACGATGTGCTGGTGATTGTCGTCGTGAGCATTGGCCACCGGCGCGAAGTGTACGAACGCTGACCCCGCACAGGGCACGCGCGCTCCGGGCTTTCCCCAGGTGACCGCCTATAGGCTGTAACGCGCCGGTAACGGCGGCACACTTGCGTGCCTGGAAAACCTGAGGAGCACATCCGTGGCCAACGTTCTCGAGAGAGTCCTGCGCGTCGGAGAGGGTCGCTTGCTGCGACGCCTCAAGAACTACGCCGAGGCGGTCAACCACCTCGAAGAGAGCTTTGAAGAGCTCACCGATGACGAACTCCGCGACGAGACCGTGAGCCTCCGCGAGCGTCACGCCAACGGCGAATCACTCGACGACCTGCTTCCCGAGGCATTCGCGGCGGTCCGCGAAGCATCCAAGCGCACCCTCGGTCTGCGTCACTTCGACGTGCAGCTCATGGGTGGCGCGGCCCTGCACCTGGGCAACATCGCCGAGATGAAGACCGGTGAGGGCAAGACCCTGGTCGCCACGACCGCCGCATACCTCAACGCCATCGCCGGCGAGGGTGTGCACGTCATCACGGTGAACGACTACCTGGCGAGCTACCAGTCCGAGTTGATGGGCCGCGTCTACCGCGCGCTCGGGATGACAACGGGCGTCATCCTGTCGGGCCAGACCCCCGCAGAGCGCCGCGAGCAGTACGCCTCTGACATCACGTACGGCACGAATAACGAGTTCGGCTTCGACTACCTGCGCGACAACATGGCCTGGCAGGCCGTCGACATGGTGCAGCGCGGCCACCACTTCGCGATCGTCGACGAGGTCGACTCGATCCTCATCGACGAGGCCCGCACCCCGCTGATCATCTCGGGTCCGGCGTCGGGCGAGGCGAACCGCTGGTTCGGCGAGTTCGCCAACGTCGCCAACCGCCTCATCGAGGGCGAAGACTACGAGGTCGACGAGAAGAAGCGCACCGTCGGCGTGCTCGAACCCGGCATCGAGAAGGTCGAAGACTATCTGGGCATCGACAACCTCTACGAGTCGGCGAACACCCCGCTGATCTCGTTTCTGAACAACTCGATCAAGGCGCGCGCGCTGTTCAAGCGCGACAAGGACTACGTCGTGATGAACGGCGAGGTGCTGATCGTTGACGAGCACACCGGCCGCATCCTCGTCGGCCGTCGCTACAACGAGGGCATCCACCAGGCCATCGAGGCGAAAGAGGGCGTGCAGGTCAAGGCCGAGAACCAGACCCTCGCGACCGTCACCCTGCAGAACTACTTCCGGCTCTACAAGAAGCTCTCGGGCATGACCGGTACGGCCGAGACCGAAGCCGCCGAGTTCATGTCGACCTACAAGCTCGGTGTGGTCAGCATCCCGACCAACAAGCCGATGGTGCGCAAAGACCAGGCCGACCTGGTCTACAAGAGCGAGACCGGCAAGTTCGATCAGGTCGTCGAAGACATCGCCGAGCGTCACCGCAGCGGCCAGCCGGTGCTGGTCGGAACGACGAGCGTCGAGAAGAGCGAATACCTGTCGCGCCTGCTCGCGAAGCGCGGCATCAAGCACGAGGTGCTGAACGCGAAGAACCACGCCCGTGAGGCCGCGATCATCGCGCAGGCAGGGCAGCTCAACGCCGTCACCGTCGCCACCAACATGGCCGGTCGTGGTACCGACATCATGCTGGGCGGCAACGCCGAGTTCCTCGCCGTCGCGCAGATGCACGACAAGGGCTACAGCCCGGTCGACACGCCCGACGAGTACGAGGCCGCGTGGGACGACGTGTTCGCCTCGGTCAAGGCGCACGTCGAGACCGAGGCCGAGAAGGTCGTTTCTGCGGGTGGACTGTACGTGCTCGGCACCGAGCGCCACGAGTCGCGCCGCATCGACAACCAGCTGCGCGGACGTTCCGGCCGCCAGGGCGACCCCGGCGAGAGCCGCTTCTACCTGTCGCTCGAAGACGACCTCATGCGCCTGTTCAACGCCGGTGCGGCCGAGGCTCTGATGGGCCGCGCGCCCGCCGACATGGCGATCGAGTCGAAGACGGTGTCGCGCGCGATCCGCTCGGCGCAGTCGCAGGTCGAGTCGCGCAACGCCGAGATCCGCAAGAACGTACTCAAGTACGACGATGTCTTGAACCGCCAGCGCGAGGCGATCTACAGCGACCGCCGCCACATCCTCGAGGGCGACGACCTGCAAGATCGGGTGCAGAAGTTCCTCGCCGACGTGATCACCGAGGTCATCGACGAGCACACCGCCGACGGCCAGAGCGAAGACTGGGACCTCGAAGCCCTGTGGACCGAGCTCAAGACCCTCTACCCGGTCTCGATCACGGTCGACGACATCATCAGCGAGTTCGGCAACCGCGGTCGCCTCAGCGTCAAGGCGCTGAAAGAAGAGGTGCTGTCGGATGCGAAGCTCGCCTACGGGCGGCGCGAAGGCTCCCTGGGGCTGCAGGCGACGCGTGAGCTGGAGCGTCGTGTCGTGCTGTCGGTCATCGACCGGCGCTGGCGCGACCACCTCTATGAGATGGACTATCTGAAAGACGGCATCGGTCTGCGTGCGATGGCCCAGCGCGACCCGCTGGTCGAGTACCAGCGCGAAGGTTTCGCGCTGTACCAGAACATGATGGGTGCGATCCGCGAAGAGTCGGTCGGCTTCTTGTTCAACCTCGAGGTCGAGGTGACCGGCGGTGCACAGGTCGCGGCTCGGGGTCTCGGCGAGGCCGGCAACCCGTCCGCGCAACTGTCGTACTCGGCGCCCAGCGCCGACGCGCAGGGCGAGGTCGAGGTGCGCAACCAACGCGGACAGCTCGAGCAGGCGGCGACCGCGCGTGCGCAGCAGGCGCAGGCAGCGCAAGCCGCTGCGCTCACGCAGCAGCAGGGCGGTCAGGCGCCGCAGCAGCCTCAGCAGGGCGGGATGCGTCCGTCGGGCGGGCAGGCAGCCCCGGCTGCGCGTGGTGCCTTCGGGCAGCGCACCGACGGCGGCGAGCAGGCCCCGCTGAACCGGGCCCAGCGTCGCGCGCAGGAGAAGCGCCGGTAGGTGTCACCAGGGCATAGCATCGCGCCATGCCCGACGAAGCCGCACCGACATCCCCTTTTCCGTACGGTGTCGCCAGCGGCGACGTCACGCACGATGCGGTCGTCCTCTGGACGAAGACCGCACCCGGCACGACGCTGGCGTGGTGGTGCGAACCGGTCGGCGGCGAGACCGGCGCGCTGACGGGTGAAGCGACGAGCGACGAGACGACTGGATCGGTGCACGTCGCGTTGACGGGGCTGGGCGCGGGCGTGCAGCACCGGTACTCATTCAGGTCGCCCGACGGGGAGTCGACCGAGGGGCAGTTCCGCACTATCCCAACCGATCGCACGGTGAAGTTCGCCGTCGTGTCGTGCGCGAAGCACAACTCGGGCTTCTTCAACGCGTACCGCGCGGTCGCCCGCATGGACGACCTCGACTTCGTGCTGCACCTCGGCGACTACATCTACGAGGCGGCCGAGGTGCCGACTGGCAAGCAGACGAAGGGCGCCGACATCGGCCGGCCGATGGAACCGCTCAACGATTGCATGACGCGCGAGGACTACGACAAGCGCTACGCCCTGTATCGACGGGATGCCGACCTGCAGCTGCTGCACTCGCGGCACGCGATGATGGCGACGATCGACGACCACGAGCTGTCGGACAACGCGTGGGTCGGCGGCGCCCAAGAGCACGATGACGCCGTCGACGGTCTGTGGACCGACCGCGTGCACGCGGCGATGACCGTCTGGCACGACTGGATGCCGACGATGCGCCGCCCGCAGGACGGCGACCCGATCTGGCAGCAGATCGACCTCGGTACGGCGGGACGCATCCTGCTGTGCGAGACCCGCCTCTCGCGCTCGAACCCCGACGACCCGAAGACCGACGCGAAGACGGCGCTCGGGCTGCCGCAGCGCGAGTGGGCGCTCGAGACTCTCGCCGAGAAGCACGATGGCTGGACGTTCTTGGCGGTGCCGTCGATGATGTCGGACCTCGACAAGGCGATCGGTGACGAAGAGGCGCTGTTCGCGCTGCACAAGCTGAAGATGGCCGAAGCAGATGATCCGTCGTCGTTCCACGACCTGTGGGACTCGTTCGATTTCGAACAGGACGCGCTGATGGATGCCGTGGCGGCCGACCCGCGCGCCATCGCGTTGAGCGGTGACGTGCATTTCTCAGCGGAACACCGGGCCGACTTCCGGGTGGGCGAGTTCGTGGAGTGGACGGTCACCTCGATCACCTCGCCGAACCTGGACGACAAGATGGGCTGGCCGCGAGGCACGCAGTCGAAGGACTACGAGTCCGCGTTCCTGCGCAACCTGCCGGACCTGCGCTGGTGCGACCTCGACAGCCATGGCTTCCTGGTAATCGAAGCGAGCGTGCAGCGGCTGTCGTGCCAGTGGTGGTTCGTCGACACCGTTATCGAGCTGAGCGATGAGGTCGTGCTGGGGCACGAGGTGGTGCTGCCGGCGTATCCGGAGGGGACGACGGCCGAGGAGGCCGCGTAGTTCATCGTGCGTCAATCCATGCAGACGGGGAGAGTCCCCGTTGTGAGAGGGATGATTCAGTGAGCAAGCAGCAGAACCCACCGCCGAAGCCGCCGTCCACTCCGGGCCCGGGTCAGCCGAACCCGTTGGGCAAACCGCATTGAACCGACCCGAGTGAGCCGGAACGTGCCGCGCGGGTTGCTCAGGCGTTCGCGCGGCGCGTCACGGCGAGCACGCCGGCGAGGGCGAGCAATACGGCCCCGCAGATGCGGTCGAGCCACAGCGCTCCGCGCCGGCTGA
>JBDTQN010000043.1:0-12777 GCA_039932215.1 Pseudolysinimonas sp.
CCCTGATCGAGGTCGCGGGCTGGCGGCTGCTCACCGATCCCACCTTCGATCCGCCGGGCCGGCGGTACGGGTTTGGCTTCGGGTCGGCATCGACCAAGTTGGCCGGACCTTCGCGACCGTCGGCCGCGCTCGGTCACGTCGACGCGGTTCTGCTGAGCCATGATCATCACGCCGACAACCTCGACGACGCCGGACGCGCGCTGCTCGCCGACGTTCCGACAGTGGTGACGACAACTAGCGGCGCCCGTCGGCTTGCTGCCCCGAATGTGCGCGGGCTGCGGCCGTGGCAGACCACCACGTTGAGCGCTCCCGGTCTGCCATCGCTTGAAATCACCGCCACCCCGTGCCGCCACGGCCCACCGGCGAGTCGACCGATCGTCGGTGACGTGATCGGCTTCGCCATTCGGGTGGTCGGTTCGGATCGCACCGCGGTCTGGGTGTCGGGTGACAGCGTTCTGTACCGCGGCTTGCGAGAGGTGGCCGACAAACTGACAGTGGATGTCGCGGTGCTGCATCTGGGCGGCGTCCAGTTCGGCATTACCGGCGGTATTCGCTACTCGATGACCGCTTCGGAGGCGATCACCCTCATCGGGCTCCTGAACCCGCGCGTCGCCGTGCCGGTGCACTTCGACGGGTGGAGCCACTTTCGTGAAGGCGAGGACCGCATTCGCACCCGGTTTCTGTCTGCTCCCCACGACATCCAATCGAAGGTCGTGTGGGTGCCGCTCGATGGGTCAGTCGCCCTCGCCGACTGACGATCGCGCCCGCTCACCAGTTCGTGTCGAACAGGTGCTGCACGATCAGTGCGAATCCGAGTTGCCCGGCCAGGCCGACGCGCCGCCACCGCTCGGGCAACAGCGCGGTGCCGAGGAGCAGCCACGGCACGAAGGGCAGCCAGATGCGTTCGACCTCGGCTTTGCTCATCCCCGAGATATCGGCAAGACCAATCGTGAGAGCGGCGGCGATCGTCAGCACCACGATGATGCGATCGCCGGCCGCCGCTTCGCCCCATCGACGTATCCGCGAGACCGCCACGGCCACCCCCGAGCCCACGATCGGGCCGGCGCTGATGGCGAGAGCAGCGAGGTCTGCCCAAACCCAATAGCCGTAGGGGCGGTCGGCGGCGATACCGTCGTAGTAGCGCGCGACCAGCACCGGGTACGCGTCCCACCAGGCGAACCCCGCCGAGGCGAACCCGAGCACGACCGCCGCAGCGGCCGCAACAGCCCCCGGCAACGGGCGCCAGCTGCGCGCGGTCCACAGGATCGCAACGGCCAGCACCCCGAGCAGCGGCAGGCCGTACGACAACATCACGCAGGCGCCGAACAGAACTCCGGATGCGAGGCTCCAGCCGATCACGGCGACCAGACGCCGTGAGGTGGCCGAGATCGCCAAGCAGCACAATGCCCACGCGGCGACGGCGCCGAACATAGCGTCGGCCGACACCGCCATCCAGATCGCTGCGGAACCGAACACCAAGAACGGCGCCGCGAGGCGAGCGTGCGACTCCGCGCCGAGCCGACGAAGAGTGATGAGCACAGCGGCCGGCGTCGTCGCCGCGAGCGCGATCACCGCCAGGCCCGCGGCGGTCGCGCCGCCCAGCCCCGCCTGGACCAGGCCGACGAAGAACAGCACGGCACCCGGCGGGTGCCCGGCAAGGTGGATCGGCCAGTGGTCGACGGAGTCGAGCGGGATGCGAGAGATGTATTCGCGCAGCATCGCCGACACGTCCGTCACCGTGCGTGCGGTGCCGAGGTACTCACTCGATTTGTCGAGCACACTCCCGAGCCCGGCGACTCCATCCACCAGCGCAAGCGACACCATCCAGGCGGCGCTCGCCGCAACGACGACGAGAAGCAGCACGCGCCAGGGCAGCTGTCGTGCCAGGTCGATGGCGAATCGAATCGCAAGCACCGCGAGCACGACCGCGGGGATCGTGCCGAAACCGACCCTCGGATCCCAGTTCGCATGCAACGGCGGAAAGTCGACCCGTACCTCCCACCCGGTCAGCAGCGGGAGGAGACTGGCCGCCGCGATCAGCGCGAGCGCGACGGCGATTCCCCACCAGGGCGCGATCAATCGCGTCACGCGCACGTTCAGCTGCGCCCGAGCTCGGTGAACGGGCGACCGTGCGACATCCATTCGCGCACCGGGTGCAGGCCGGCCGAGTTCGCATAGCGGCGCAGCGCGACAGCACCGACCTCGGCCCACGGAAACGGCAGGCTCTCGCGTTCGAGGTCGTCGACGACGACACCGGAGAACACCCTGTCGTGCGAGGGCACGGGATGCGTCTCGACGAAGATGCGTCCGTCGACCTCACGCACCAGGTCGCGGCAGCGCGCCAGCAGCGCCCGCGGGTCGCCGCCGATGCCGACATTGCCGTCGATGAGCAGCGCGGTACCCCAGTCACCTTCGGCAGGCAGATCCTGGAACACCGAGCGTCGCAGCACGGGCAGGCCGTGCTCTTGCGCGAGCCGCACGGCGGTCGTCGAGATGTCGATGCCCAGGGTCATGTGCCCCGCCATGATCGCCGCGTGGACCATACGCCCGGGGCCGCACCCGATATCGAGCACAGGGCCGGTGGCGTCATCGAGCACCGCGGCGTCACCATCATCTGCGCCGGCGAGAAAGCGCTCGATTTCGAGCCGAACGACGTCGGCTGAAGGCTCGGAGCCGGCCTCGCGCAGGTACAGCTGGCGAGCGGGATCGCGAAGCGCGTGGTCGTACGGTTCCCGCGCGCCCGACCCGAACGTGCCCGCGGCGATCGGTTCGGCAGAGGTCGGGACCATCATTCGACAGTACGAACCAGCGTCAGCGGGCGGGGCCGCTGATTCTTACGAAACGCGGACGGTCGCCGTGCGTTCGCCCGGCACCGTATCGAAGAGGTGCCGGCGAACCTACTCTGAGGTGTGAGTTCTCCGTCCGTCGTGTCCCAGCAGAATCGTGAGCTGGCCGATCGACGCGTGCTGATCGTCGAAGACGATCCCACCGTGCTGGAGGTCGCCAGCACCTACCTGCGGAGCGCCGGTTTCGTGGTCACCGCCGCGACAGACGGATTCACCGCCCTTCAACTCGCCGCGTCATCCAGCCCCGACCTGATCGTGCTCGACCGGATGCTGCCGGGAATCGACGGGGCGGAAGTCTGCCGCCGCATCCGCGCCGAGTCGGCCGTTCCCATCATCCTGCTCACCGCAATGTCGTCGACCGACGACCGCATCGACGGTCTCGAGGCCGGCGCCGACGACTACCTGACCAAGCCGTTCTCGCCGCGCGAGCTGGTGCTGCGGGTGCAGTCGATCCTGCGTCGCAGCGTCAACGACCTCACCCCCGAAGCCTCGTTCGACCTGGGGCCGTTCTCGCTCGACCCGGCCGCGCGCATCATCCGCCGCGACGGCCGCGAACTGGCCCTCTCGGCGCGCGAGTTCGACCTGTTCTCTTTTCTGCTGAAGCATCCCCGCCAGGCTTTCAACCGCGAGCAGCTGCTGCGCGCGGTGTGGCACTGGGAATTCGGCGACCTCTCGACCGTGACGGTGACCGTGCGTCGCGTGCGCGAGAAGATCGAAGACGACCCCACCGACCCGGTCATCCTGGTCACCGTCTGGGGCGTCGGCTACCGGCTCGACCTCGAAGGAACCACCTGATGCTCCCCCTCGCCGATCTGATCATCGTCGTCTCGATCGCGCTCGCCTGCTCGGTCGGGGTCGGCGCCGTGGGCCTCGCCGTGCTGCGGTTGACCCGTCGCTCGTCGATGCTCGTTCAGGTGTGCGTGGTCGTCGTGTCGGCCATTCTCTCGGTCAGCGTGGGCATCACGGCCGTCGCCCAGGCGATGTACGTGTCGGCCCACGACCTGACCGTGATGTTCTGGGTCGCCGGCGTCTCGGCCGTGGTCTCGATCGGGGTGGCGTTGGTGCTCGGCAGGGCGTTCACGCGCAACAGCGCGCGGCTGCTGTCGATGACGAGGGCGCTCGGCGAGGGTGAGCGTCTGGATGCCGGACCGATTACGGCAGGCACGGCCGAGATGGCGGGTCTGGCGCACGAACTCGAGCGGACCAGTCGCAAACTGGCGGAGGCGCGCGAGGAGGTGGCCACTCTCGACGCCTCCCGTCGCGAACTGGTCGCCTGGATCTCGCACGACCTGCGCACGCCGCTCGCCGGATTGCGAGCGATGGCCGAGGCGCTCGAAGATGATCTGGCAGACGACCCGCAACGGTTCCACCGGCAGATGCGGTCGCAGGTCGATCACCTCTCCGCGATGGTCGATGACCTGTTCGAGCTGTCGAAGATCCACTCCGGCAGCCTGTCGCTGAGTATGCAGCCGGTGTCGTTGTATGACCTGGTCAGTGACGCAGTCGCCGAACTGGGCGCCCTCGCCGAGGCCCGTTCCATCCGCCTGAAGGAGGTCAGCAGCGGCGAACTGACCGTTGTGGGAGACCCGCGGGAGCTGGCACGGGTGATCGGCAACCTGCTCATCAACGCCATCCAGCACTCCCCGTCGGGCAGCGAGATCTCGGTGACGGCCAGGCACGAAGGCGAGGGTCACGTCGTCTTGACGATCGAGGATGCCGGGGGCGGCATCCCTGAGAACGACCTCACGAAGATCTTCCAGGCGGGGTGGCGGGCGACGCCGTCGCGCACGCCGGAACAGCTGGAGGGCACTTCTGCGGGGGCCGGGCTCGGCCTCGCGATCGTGCAGGGCATCGTCGAGGCGCATTCGGGCCAGATCACGGTTCAGAACGTGCCGGGTGGTTGCCGTTTCGATGTGCGCCTTCCGCGCCACGCGCCGCTCGCCGCCTAGCGCGCGCCGGTTGTCTGCACCCCGTCACATTTGACCGGGGGTGTCGGCCGTACCGCGCTCGTAGTGTCGAAGGCGGAGGTCTGACGTGCATCTCATGTGGCGCATGCAACGCGTTCTGCATCAGTTCCGGCACGCTCTCATCACGCCCTCTCGCAACGCCCGCACCGCTGTCGTGCTGGGGCGCCTGCTCGCCAGCGCCTTCGTGATCTGCTTCGCCACCGGCATCTACAGCCACCTTCTGCAGGACCCTGCGCCCTGGATGGTGTTCCCGAACCGCCCGATCTGGCTCTATCAGGTGACCCAGGGGCTGCACATCACCGCGGGTATCGCCTGCTTCCCGTTGATCTTCGCCAAGCTCTACGCGGTGTTTCCCGAACTGTTCCAAACGCCCCCGGTGCGTTCGCTCGCCCACCTCGTCGAGCGAGCGTCGATCGCCCTGTTCGTCGCCGCGTCGCTCGTGCAGATCACCATCGGTCTGCTGAACACGTACCAGTTCTATTCGCTGTTCCCCTTCTCCTTTCGGCATGTGCACTACGCGCTGTCGTTCGTCGTGATCGGGTCGCTGGCCATCCATATCGCGGTGAAGCTGCCGATCATCGCGCGGTACTGGCGCAAGCGCGACGCGCCCGACAGCGCCCCGGCCACCGACCGGGCCAGCGAGTTCGCCGACCGCGACGAGTTGCGCCGCCGCACGGGGATCCCCCAGAACGCCGGCATCACCGGGCGCATCTTCGAATGGATCGACACGAAGCCGGCGCCCCGGCCGCCTGATCCGAGGGCGGCCGTCAGTCGCCGGGGGTTCTTCGCCGCCGTCACCATCGCGACCGGCACTCTGGTGACCCTGACCGCGGGACAGTCGTTCCGCATCCTCGACGGCGTGAATCTGTTCGGGCCGCGCAAGAACGATGTCGGACCGCAGTCGCTGCCGGTGAACCGCACCGCCAAGGCGGCGGGTGTCGAGGAGTCGGCAACGTCCCCGGATTGGATGCTCACGGTCTCGAACGGAAGCGTCACGCGCACCTTCGACTACGCCGAGCTGGCTGCCCTGCCCCAGCACGAGGCGTGGTTGCCCATCGCCTGCGTCGAGGGCTGGAGCCAGTACGCGTCGTGGCGGGGTCCGCGGCTGCGAGACCTCGTCGACATGGTCGGAGCCCCCGAGCTCGCGAGCGTGCGCATCACCAGCCTGCAGCAGCACAGCATCTACGGCGTCACCGAGATGCAGCCCGGGTTCGTGCGAGACGAGCTCACGCTGGTGGCGCTGCAGGTGAACGGTGAGACCCTCGACCTCGATCACGGCTACCCGGCGCGCATCATCGCGCCCGCCCGGCCCGGGGTGCTGCAGACCAAGTGGCTGACCCGACTCGAGGTGATCTGATGGCCGCAGAGCGAGTCGAGCCTGAGGAAGTCGCGGTCTCGGACGACATGAACCTGTGGCGCGGTGCGCTCATCGTGTCGGGGGTGCTGCTGCTGGCGATCGGGGGACTGACCTTCCTTTCCGAGGTGAAGCCCGCCACCTACCTTGGCGTCGGGGCGTGGCTGGCGGGCGCGATCATCGTGCACGACGGGATCGGCGCAATGGCCGTGTTCGCAGCGACTGTCGTCATCCGGCGATTCGATCGCGTGCCGTTCGCGGTGCTGGCCATCGTGCAGGCGGCGGCGGTCGTCACCGTCATCGTGACCGTGGTCGTGCTGCCCGAGATCGTGAAGCAGGCAATCGGCAGCGCCAACCCGACCATCCTGCCACTCGACTACGTGGGCAACCTGGTGCTGGTGTACGTCGGCATCGCGGTCGCGACCGTGGTGGCGATCGCCGTCGCGCTGGTCAGGCGACCATCGTCGAGTCGGCGAACGAACTGAACAGCCGCGCGAAGCGGGTGTGCGGGGCAGAACGCGCGACGTCGCGGGCGTCGTCGATCGTGTCGACGTCGATGAGGGGGGTCAACATCCCGACCCGCAGTCCTGCGTGGTGGAGTCGGCGCAACTGCAGTTCTCCGGTGTCGTCGCGCGACATCGGTACGCCGCGGATCAGGTCGCCGCTCGGTGCGCGCATGCCGATCGCCCAGTAGCCGCCGTCGGCGGCCGGCCCCACCCACGCGTCCACGTCATCCGGCCACTGCTCGAATGCCGGCTCGAGGTGTGCGGCCGTTACTTGCGGGGTGTCCATGCCGATCAGCACCGTGGGCCCGGTGCAGTAGTCGAACAGGGCGCCGAGTCGCTCGTCGAGATCTCCGCCGACCTGGCGCACCAGCTCGTAGCCACCGGCTGCTGGCGGGGTGTGGGCTCCGTCGAAGAGCAGGATGCGGCGATCGGCCGGAACCTCCGCGAGCGCGGCGAGGGTGTCGTCGATGGCGGCGGCGGCGAGCTGCGCCGCCTGCTCGAGTGTCAAAGGAGGATGCAGCCGGGTCTTCACCCGGCCCGGGAGCGGTTCCTTCGCGATCAGCACGAGGGTGGTCATGCGCGCAGCAGCCGTGACATGTCGGCAATCGCCGTGATGGTTCCGCGCACGGTGCCGGTCACCTTCGATCGGCCGATGCGCGGCGAGTAGGGCGCGTCGACCTCGGCGATGCGCCAGCCGGCGGCGTGCCCGCGAAGCACGGTCTCGAGCGGGTAGCCGCTGCGGCGGTCGCGCAGGTTCAGGGCAACCATCGCCTCCCGCTGGGCGGCACGCATCGGGCCGAGGTCGTGCAGGCGCAGACCCGTGGCCCGGCGCATCAGCAGCGCCAGCCCCAGATTTGCCACCCGTGCGTGCGCGGGCCACACGCCGCGAGCCGTGGGCCGGCGGCGGCCGAGCACGAGGTCGAGCTTGCCGTCGCGCACCGGCTCGACGATCGCGACCAGATCTGCCGGGTCCATCGAGGCGTCGGCATCGCAGAACGCGACGATCGGGGCGGTCGCGGCGAGCAGACCGGCGTGCGCTGCCGAGCCGAACCCGCGTCGGGGCTCATCCACGACGAGTGCGCCGAGGGACCGGGCGATGCCGCCTGAGCCGTCGGTCGAGCCGTTGTCGACGACGATCGCGCGATACCCGACCGGCAGCCGCGACAGCACCCACGGAAGCGCCGCCGCCTCATCGAGGCACGGGAACACCACGTCGACGTCGCTCATCGCACCGCCGCTCGCAGCGGAGCGTGGGCGAACTCGCGCATCCCCTCGTCGAACGCGACCGACGGCATCCATGCCAGCTCGTCGCGAAGTCGTTGCGACGATGCCGTGATGTGGCGCACGTCGCCGAGGCGGTATTCGCCCGTGACAACGGGTTCGGGGCCGCCCCCGTGGCGGCTGAGCGCAGACGCCAGATCTCCGATGGTGTGCACGTCGCCGCTGCCGACGTTGAACGCGCGAAACATGCCGCGGCCTGCACCAGCGGTGTGGGTGAGCGCGGCCAAGTTGGCGGATGCGACATCGGCGACGTGCACGAAGTCGCGTCGTTGGCGGCCGTCTTCGAACACCCGAGGGGCCGCGCCGCGCTCGATCGCCGACCGGAACAGCGACGCCACCCCGGCGTACGGGGTGTTCTGCGGCATCCCAGGTCCGTACACGTTGTGGTATCGCAATGCGATCGCTGTGCCCCCGGTCGCGCGTGCCCAGGCCGAGGAGAGATGTTCTTGCGCCAGCTTGGATGCGGCATAGACGTTGCGCGGGTCGAGCGCCGCCTCTTCGTCGATCATCGCGGGCTCGAGCGGGCGCCCCGATTCATCGGTCGGGTCGAACCTCCCCGCTTCGAGGTCGTCGACGCGGCGCGCGGCCGGACGAACCGGACCGTCCGACCCGACGTACGTACCCTCGCCGTAGACGACCATCGAGCTGGCGATCACCAGTCGCCGCACATCAGCGCGCACCATCGCCGCCAGCAGGGTGGCGGTACCGAGGTCGTTAGACGACACGTAGTCAGGGGCATCAGCGAAGTCCACCCCGAGCCCGACCTTTGCCGCCTGATGAGATACCGCGTCGACGCCGGCCAGAGCAAGGTCGAGCACCTCGGCGTCCCGCACATCGCCGTGCACGAACTCGACGTCGGTCGGCGCGACCGGCTCGCCGTGCACATCGGGGCGGAGCGAATCGATCACCCGCACCTCCCATCCGGCGTCAACGGCCGCGCGGGTCACTGCCGACCCGATGAATCCGGCGCCCCCTGTCACGAGCAGTCTCATGCCGACCTCGCGAGAACCGCGGCGACCTGGTCCGGGGCGATCAGCTGGGCGGCAGCGTAGTCATCGGGGATGGCGCCGGCGATCATCTCGATGGCCGCCACGATCCGGGGCTGGGCAGCTTTCAGGCGCGCGAAAACCAACTCGGCGGTGACCGGCTCGTCGCTCGGGGTGGCGTCGTTGTCGGTGACGAACGCCAGGGTGGCGGTGCCGATGTTGAGTTCGGCGGCGAGCGGCACCTCGGGATACAGGGTCATGTTCACCAGGTGCGCCCCGGCTGCTCGGTACCACTGCGACTCTGCCCGGGTTGAGAACCGTGGCCCCTGGATGACGACGACGGTTCCCCCATCGATCACGTCGCTGCCCAGCGCATCCGAGGCAAGCCGATGCAGGGTCGGGCAGAAGGGATCAGCAGACGCGAGGTGCTGCACGGAGCCCGCCTCGAAGAACGTGTCGGCGCGGCCGTGTGTGCGGTCGATGTATTGATCGACCAGGGCCAACGAACCGACCGGATGCGAGGGGCTGACCGCGCCGACCGCGGCAGTCGAGATGATCGCCTTCACCCCGACCGACGCGAGCGCCCAGATGTTCGCGCGCGCGTTGATCAGGTGCGGGGCGACCGTGTGCTCCCGCCCGTGCCGCGGGAGGAAGACCGCCGGTCTACCCGCAAGGGTGCCTCGAGTGAGCTCGACCGATCCGTACGGAGTCGAGACCGCATGGGTTCGCGCGTCGTTGTCGTCGAAGAGCGAATAGAGACCCGACCCGCCGATCACCGCGACGGATGCACTCGATTCGGCCACGCATCCAGTCTCGCGTCGTCGTGCCGGATTGCGGCCCGAAACGGGATGCTGTCACGGCTTCGTAAGGTCGTCGTCTCGATCAATCGCGAACGAAGAACCGATCGGCGAGGTATTGAGAATCGCCTCCAGCGTGTCCGCGAGCCCGGCGAGCTTCTCGGCCGGTAGCGCACCGCCGACCTCTCGTTCGATGGCCGCGAGATAGACGGGTGCCGCCTCGGTGAACCTACGGCGGCCCTCGTCGGTGAGCAGCGCAAACGAGCTGCGTCCGTCGTCGGGGTTGGCCTCGCGGGCTACCAGACCCGCGCGCACCAGCTCATCCACGAGGCGGCTGACCCGCGTGCGACTCAGAACGACGCGATCGGCGAGTTCGCTCATGCGAAGGCGGTCGCCGGCCTGGGCCAGCTCGAGCAGCACGTCGTACCAGGTGAGTGGCAGGCCGGTGGCGGCTTGTACCTCGCGGTCGAACCGGGGAACGAGGCGGGCGTTCACGCGAAGGAGTGCTGCCCAGGCGCGGACGGCGTCGGTGGGCATGCGTCCACGATAACCCATTGCGTGCGCGCGCAACTATATAATAGTGTGCGCACGCACATAAATACGAAAGGTGCAATCATGACCACCCTGCTTCACATCGCCTCCTCTCCGCGGGGCACCGATTCCGAGTCACTGTCCCTCGCATCCACGTTTCTCGACGCGTTCTCGGCGATTCGGCCCGACATCCGCATCGATACGTGGAATCTCTGGGACGGAGCGCTTCCCACCTTCGGGCCGCACGGCGCCGGCGCCAAGATGAGGATCTTCGCGGGCGAAGAGCCCGTCGGCCCGCAGCAAGAGGCGTGGAACGCCGCGCGCCGCGCCTTCGAACGGGTGGCCGACGCCGACTTGTACCTCTTCAGCGTTCCGATGTGGAACGGGGGCGTGCCCTACATCCTGAAGCAGCTGATCGACGTGATCAGTCAGCCGGGCATGGTGTTCGGTTTCGACCCCGTTGCGGGCTACACGGGTCTGCTCGAAGGCAAGCGCGCGACCGCCATCTACACCAGCGCCGTCTATGGCCCCGACCGTGGTCCCGCGTTCGGCAGCGACTTTCAGCAGCCCTACCTCGACGACTGGATGCGGTGGGCGGGTGTCGACGACATCACGTCAGTGTTCTTCCGTCCCAATCTCGCGACCGCAGACGCCGACACCGGCCGGCGGCGTGCACACGACGATGCCAGACGGGCGGCCGTCACGTTCGCTGCACGCACACTCCCGCTCGCATCCTGAATTGCTTCCTCTCGCAACCCGCCCGCTAACGTACATAGACATGTACGTACACACACGTGTACATTCAAGTCATGGACTTGTTGCTCGCGGCGATTGCCGATCCCCAGCGGCGCACCCTCCTAGGCGCGCTGACACAGGGGCCGGCGAGTGTCGGCGAACTCGCCGAACTCGTGACGATCGCGCGACCCGGCGTCTCGCGGCATCTCCGCATCCTCCGCGAGGCGGGGCTGGTGCAGATGCGTCCCGATGCGCAGCGACGCATCTACGAGCTGCGATCGGAACCGCTCACGCAACTGGATGAGTGGCTGGCTCCCTATCGCGACCTGTGGACCCAGCGCTTCGACGCGCTGCACACCGAGGTCGCCCGAGGAAAGAAGGAATGACGATGAACGATTCCAAACTGCTCGGCGAGCTGCGCGAGGAGGACGGGCTCGGCGTGGTCCGCGTCGAAGACGTCTACTCCACGCACATCGACGACCTCTGGTCTGCGATCACGCAGCCCGACCGGCTCAAGCGCTGGATCGCGGACGTTGTCGGCGACCTTCGCGTCGGGGGAGAATTCCGCGCAACGTTCACCAGCCATTGGTCGGGTTCGGGCATCGTCGAAGTGTGCGATGCGCCGAACCTGTTGCGCGTGCGCACGTGGCTACCCGGCGAGGACGCCACCGTGATGGAGGCCCAGCTCACGGCAGAAGGAGACGGCACGCGACTCGTCATCGAGGAGCGCGGCCTGCCCCTCGGCGAGTACGCGGACCACGGCGCCGGCTGGCAGGTACACGCTGAAGACCTCCACGCTCATCTCGAAGGCAGGGAGCCGAGTGACTGGGTCGCCCGGTGGCGCGAATTGAGTTCCGCCTACGTCGCCCTCTCCGGCTCGTAGGTTCGACCATCGAGTGGGAGCGCCGCGCTCAAAGCGGACGCACGTTTCGAGCAAGACAGATGACCGTTTCCGCGGATCAGTTGACCCCGCGATGAGCCCGCCCTAGATTCGCGCTGATCGATACGCTCAGTTTCGGGCCCGTTCTGGTCGAATCGCTCATTCTGTCTGTTCACTTCCCCTCGAAGGAGAACCACGAATGACGTTCCACACCGCATCACGGCCAAGACGAACAGTCGCCGGCCTCATCGCGATCGGCATCGCCGCCGCCTCCGTGCTCCTGTCGGCCACCTCGGCATCCGCCGCCACAACCGTTCTCGCCCCGACGTCGATCGCCTCGACGAAAGGCAACGTCGTCAGCGGGGGTGTCGTCGGCAACCTCGCCGTGCAAGACCAGTCGGGCACGCAAGACAACTTCAACAAGTACGTCGAGTTCAACACCGTCTCAACCGGTTACGCGGGCTACCGCCAGTACACGGTTCCCGCGTCCGTTGCGCCCGCGAGCGTGACGTCGATCGCCGTCAAGGCCAACTACCGCGGACCCTCCAACGCCGAGCAGGCGTGGACCTGGTCGCTGTACAACTGGTCGACGTCGGCGTGGACCACGATCGGCACGAACTCCGGGGCGAGCAGCTGGACCTGGAAGTCGTTCACCTTCGCGAGCCCCGCTTCGGCCGCGAGCTACGTCTCCGCTGCGGGACTGGTGCGCGTGCAGCTCTCCGCGGTGAACGGGGTCGACAACGCGTTGCTCGACTACGAGTCGATCACGGTCGTCAGCGGATCCACGCCGCCGGCCGACACGACCGCACCCTCGGTTCCCACAGGCCTGAACTCGCCCAGCAAGACGTCGACCTCCGTGAGCCTGGCCTGGACGGCATCCACCGACAACGTCGG
>JBDTQN010000044.1:0-12753 GCA_039932215.1 Pseudolysinimonas sp.
CTCCTCCCTGACGGCATCAAGGTCATGGAGTCGTGGGGCTTCCGCTACGTGTCTAACGTCGTCTGGGCAAAGCGCCGCCGCGACGGCGGCCCCGATGGGCGAGGCGTCGGCTTCTACTTTCGCAACGTCACAGAGCTGATCCTCTTCGGTGTGCGCGGCTCCATGCGGACTCTGCCGCCCGCTCGCTCTCAGGTCAACATGATCGAGAGCCGCAAGCGCGAGCACTCTCGCAAGCCGGACGAACAGTACGACTTCATCGAGTCGTGCTCCCCTGGCCCGTATCTCGAAATGTTCGCCCGCTACGCCCAGGAGGGCTGGACCGCTTGGGGCGATGAGTCGAGCGAGGAAACCGCTCCGCGTGGCGCTCCTCATCGCGGCTACGGGGGCGGCGAGCTGGACAAGGTGCCACACCTGGACCCACACGTCCGCATCCCTGGCGACCTGGCCAAGAGCCTCGGCGCGCTGCTCCGCGAGCAGTACGAAGGGGGCCGGAGCATCCGCGAGATCGCGACGGCGACTGACTTCTCCCTGACCCGCGTGCGGTCGCTGCTCGAGCTTTCAGGAGCCGAGCTGCGCGCTCGTGGCCGGACGCCGAAGGGCGAGCCGGAGAGCTAACCGGCCACTGGACGCCGCCTCGCCAGGAGCGAACCTGAGACCCGGCGTCCGCTCTATCCCCTAACATCAGGCGCAACGGGAGGTGATGCATCGTGAACGCGAAAATCCGAGCATCTGCAGAAGAAGCTGCTGAGACTGTGCTCCAGCAGTCATGGGACAGCCAGACGCTTCCGGTCAACCCCATCGCCATCGCACAGCGCATGGGTATCGCTGTGTATGAGGCCCAGCTCCCTGGCAACGTGTCCGGGTGGATCGCGCGCGAGAAGGCCGACGGCCCGACGGAGATCTACCTCGACGTGGATGACAACATTCGCCGTCGCCGTTTCACCTGCGCCCACGAGATCGGGCATTTCGTGCGACGGCAGGATGACCCGACACTTGTTTTTGTCGAGCGCCGCGACGGACGTTCGGCGGACGGCATGGACGAGGAGGAGATCTTCGCCAACTCCTTCGCATCAGCCTTGCTCATGCCGCGTCACACGCTCCAGACGCTCCTTCGAGCCAACATCTCGCCGGACTCCATCGCTCGCCACCTGAACGTTTCGGAGCAGTCGGTCGCCTACCGAATCGACAACCTTCGGCGCGACGGGCAGCTCCAGTGGGCGCAATAAAGGATCTTCTGGAGAGTGACGACCCGGACGACCGGGCCGCAGTCGCAAGCATGCGAGCTGCCGCCGAGGCGGCGCGTAAGACAGCCGAGGCGCTGACTTACGAAGACCCGAAAAAGCCGAACGTCTTCAAGCGCATCTGGAACGCCGCCAAGGGCAAGCCGATGACTCTAGACGAGATCGTCATGGCGGAGCACCGCTTCGACCACGGGCTAAAAAAGGCCTTCGGGCGCTCGATCCTTGTCATCGTCGTCGTTCAGATCATCGTGGCTAACGTGCTCGTGGTCGGCTACATGTTCGGCGCTTGGGGCGAGCATGTGGAGCCTTCCGTCATCATCACCTGGATGAGCGCGACGGTCGTTGAGACTGTCGGCCTCATGGCCATTGTGACGCGCTACCTCTACCGCGAGTCCGCCCACCCGGAGAAACAAATCGAGGCTCCGAAACCGACGGTTTAGCCGTCGTCAGACGCCCTGTGTAGCGTCCCCCTCAGCGGGTGGCCGACCGCTCCGAGAAGGGGAGGCCGGTGGGCACGAGCAAGCGCTACGCCGCCCATTTCGACCATCTCAACGAGCGCCGCGTGAAGATGCGCGGCGAGCCTCAGAGCCTGACGGACGCCGAGCTGGAGCGCGACACTCAGCCGCTGACCCGGACTCCCGTGGCGATGCCCGTGCGGGCGTGGGTCCGCTATGAGGGCGGGCCGATTCAGGTTGACGCGGAGGCGGTCGCGTGGACGGCGCGAGCGGTTGCCATTCGCTGGGAGACCCCGGACGGACGGACAGACAAGGCGTGGGTCTGGGCCTCTGCGGTCGAGCGCCGTCGAGTCTGACCGTTAGTCAGGACCGCCCTGCCGGGGGTCGGGTCTACCCTGCGGGCATGACAGATCAAGCGACTATCAACGCCCTCCGCGACCTGGCGAGCGAGTCCAAGAAACAGACCGCCTTGCTGGAGAAAATCCTGTCTGCACTCGACGGCGTTGAACGGGCGGTCTACGACTCCGCCCCGAACTAGGCCGCGAGGCCCTTTGCGGTCTCGCTGAGCACGATTCGCCGGACGGTCGCCGCTGCCCACTGACCGCCCCGAGCGGTCGGCTCCTGGATCTCGCGGAAGTGCTGCGCGATGGTGTTATAACTCATGCCGTCGGCGTGCATGGCGAGCACCTTGGAGTAGGTCGGCAGGAACTCCGGCGCGACGACTCGACCGAAGACGACGCCCTCCGACTTCCGCTGAGCCATGCCCTCGCGCGTGCGCGCCGAGATGAGGTCGCGCTCGAACTCCGCCGCTGCGATCATGATGTGCGCGGCGAACTTCCCGGAGGCGTCCGTCGTGTCGATGGCCGTCGCCGTGAACGTCAGGCCCCAGCCTCGGCGCTGGGATCGCTTCATCATTTCCGCGAAGTCGGCCACGCTCCGGCTAACGCGGTCCAGCCGGACGGAGAGCAAGATCTGAGCGTCGCCCTTGTCGAGGCGTCGAAGTGCCTCCTGCAGCTCGGGCCGGTTCATCGACTTTGCCGAGCGACCCTCTTCCCTGACGATCTCAATGTCCCAGCCGCGTCGCTCGGCCTCGGCCCGGAGGGTTGCCTCCTGAGCGTCGAGCGATGCGCCGTGCTCGACCTGTCCAGCCGTCGAGACTCTGCAATAGCCAAGTGCGAGCGTTGCCATGCTCTCGACTATATACAGAGGGACCCCTTTGTTTCAAGAAACGAGCGAAACGTCTAGCTCCTCCTCGCCCAGCACGGCGCGGAGGGCGTGCTCTGCCCCGGCGATGTAAGCCCGCTGAGTCGGCGTCGCCTGTAGCTCTCCGTTGTCGATCTCGGCCAGCGAGTCCGTCAGGCCGTCGGCGGCTTTCACGATGTCGTCGTGGTTCATGCGCTCATCCTTCCCGAGGTCGGCCCCCGGCGCGCCCCGAGCTTGGAGAACAACGCGCGCGCCGGGAACCTGTCCCGCCTGTCCAATGGCGGCTTAGCCCAGGAGGCCGGGTAAGGCCCCTCAGCCGTCCGGCCTCCTGGGGGTCTAGGTCGAGGTCCGGCGCGGGGATCTCCCAATGCGCCAGCGCGCCGGACCTCTTGCCGATTCGGGGTAGATGGTGGTTCCCTCCTCGGCGTCCGGGCCACGACCCTCGATGAACACGCGGCCCGGAATCTTCTTTGTTGAGTTGTGGGTCAGTGCTCGGCGTTCAAAATCTTGGAAGATTCTGGAGCGAGGTCGGGGAAGTATTCGCGGAGCATTCCGTCGTTAGTAGCGGCGTCCGGAGCCTCAATGGACCCGCCTGGCGTGAGCACGACGGCGCGCCACGAAGGCACGGCCACGACTGCGAGGCGCTCGCCCTCGACATGCACGACGCGCGCGTGCTCGGGCACGGCGACCGGCTCTCCGCCGATCCAGATTGTGCGGACGCTCTCGCTCATGGTCGGCGCGCTCCGAAATAGTGGCTGGCGAGCCGAGCGCGGATGGCGGATGGGATCTCGATCTCGCCCGGCTGCCCGAAGAGATGAAGGCGGGCGCGATAGAGGACGTACACGAGCTGACTGCCTTCCACGACGGCCACTCCGGCGCTCTGTGGCACGCCGTAGGAGACCCCTCCAGCCTCGATCATCTTGGGACCCGAAATCGACGGCTGAGGGAGCACGCGGGGCCGCGTGAGCGTCTTCATGCTGCCTCCTTCACGAGCGCCAGCCGAGCGAGTCGGCTCCAGCCTTCGAGAGTCATCACGGCGTAGCTGTCCGCGATGTCGTGCCCGGCTCCACGCCGGTACTCGATGAGCACGCCGAAGTCGTTTCCGTCGAACCGGGCCGCGTTCTCGGCCATGTCGAGGGCGGCGCTCCAGCTCGCCTGAGCGTCGGCGCGACAGTGGATCGTGACGCCCTCGACGCCGACGACATCTGTCGCGGGCACTCCATCCGCAAACGCATCCGATAGGCGAGCCGCCACGGGTCGAGCCTCGGCGTCGGGGAAGTGCTCCGAGAGAGTGCTCGCCACGAGTGCGCGGAACATCTTCCCGAATCGCGCATTCAGTCCACGGTTTACGGCCACGCCTAGACCGCCTTCGGAGTGTCGTCCAAGGCTTGCTGACGCTCCAGGGAGCGGTCAAACGATGCCGCCCGAGCAAGGTCCATGAGGGCTTCGAGGCGCTCGTCCGAAGGGGAGTCACCTCGTGGCGCGGCGCTCTCCGCTGCAACGCGCTCGCGATCCCTCTGGCGGGCGTCATAGGCCGCACGGGCGAGCAACTCATCCGACGGCCCGGCGATGCTGTGGCTCGTCGCGGGGGGCGGTCCGAAGTCGAGATCGAGCTTGCGCATCGCCTCATCCCGAAGGCGCGGCACGGGCTGAGCGAGCGCCTCCCGGCGAGCCTGATCCCGAGCGAGTTCCCACTCCACAGAGCCACGGGTGAGCTTTGGAACATCGGTCGGCCACGGGCCGAAACCGATCCGCCCGTCGGGGTTCCGGAGTTCCCGGTCGAGGCGCGACTCCCCTTCGCTGTTGATGCTGTTCGAGATGATCTCGGCGGTCAGCTCCAGCTCTTGTCCTTTGGTCCAGACGTTGCCAGCGAAGATGAGGCCGGACACCTTGAAGTGGACGACATCGCCCACGGAGGCGAGTCCCTCGGGCGTCGTCGTGGCGGTCATCGGGTTACCTCTTTCGTTTCCAGAAACTGGAGCCGGATGGCCTGAGCGGCCTCGGGGTGGGTGAGTTCGAGCTGCGTGGCGACGTGTTCGGCGGACTCGGGGTAGTGGCGTGCGACGGTGCCCACGGCGGCGCGGATCGCGACCAGCTCCTCCAGCTCGGGGAGCGCCTGGTCCTCGGGGACTCCGATACGGTCGGCCATCTTCGTGATGAGGTCGCCCTCGACCTGGACGGCGCGGAGAGCGGTCGCATCGCGGCCCGCTGCCTTGGCGCTGACGCGGATCTCCTTCGCGGCTTCGAGTAGCTCCGTCATGCGTGCGGCGATGCTGATCGGGGTGAGTCCCCCGACGCCCTGCAGCTTCATCCGGTCGCGGACTGCTGGAGCTACATGATTAGTCCAGTGCCTCGCCAACGAATCTTCCAAGATCCGCGAAATAGAGCGCGCATCCGAGTAGGTGCCGCCAGCGGCGAGGCAATCCTCGACCTCACGGCGATAGGGCGACGTGCAAACTTGGCACTTCCGGCCAGGGCCGTCGAAGTAGATGCGCATGGCCGGATCGGCGTTTGACCGTACCCACGCGCTCACTTGAACACCCGCCAGAAGGCCTGTTGCAACTTGGCTACCTGGAGCCTGTGCTCGACGCGCTGGGGGGAACGTGGCGAGGCGGGGAGGCGAGACTCGACCTCGGCTGCGATCTCCTCGACGCGCGTCCAGAGCGCCTGCAGCTCGGTCTCGCTCATCTCTCCAACTTTCAACTATTGGTTGAAGGTTAGCAGGAGGTGACAAAAGATCATAATGTTGAATCTGGGTCAGCTATCGTTTTCGGAAACGTCCACCAAGGCTCTCTGGACTGTCTTGGTCGAGACTCCGAACTCGAACGCGATCTCCTTGTGACTGCGCTTCTCTGCGAGGAGTTCCCGGAGCCTTGCGCGGGCCTCAGGGGCCGCGAACGTGCCGCTCCCGAGAGGCCGTCCCCGACTCGTGCTCATGGCTCCGTAGCGGCGCTGACGGTCGATCCAGTCCGGCTTCCACTGCACCTCTGAGGCCATGACGACACGCTCCGCGAGGTCGGGCACCCGGAGCCGCTGGACGTAGGCGAAATCTTGAAAGCCTTTGAGCCGGTCGGCGTGCTCGACGGGTTCGGCCAAGAACTTCGAGAGGTGTCGCTCGACATAGATCACGAGTGCGGAAGCGAGGTCGCCGGGCGCGGGTTGCGGCTCCGGGTGCCTGTCATTCTTCATCCGATAGACGAGCGTCGAGAGGTAGATCCAGCAACGGTCCCAGCCGTCGAGGTCGGGGAGCATCTTCCAGCGGTCCTGCCAAGTCGCGCCCTTGCGCTTAGCGCGCTTGCTGCGCTCCCACGCCTCAGCGAGGCGACGCATCTCCCATTCCGTGCGGCGGTCGGCGTCCAGGCCCTTCGGCGGCTTTGCTGCATTGGCTCGCATGCGATGGATCTGGAAATCGGATGAAGTCGGCAACGGAGGCGGCACAAGTCGAGTTCGAGATCGAGTCTCGGAGATCTTGGAACGGAGTTCTTTGACTAGCTGACTCTCTCCTCCCTCCATTCGGAGAGAGGACAAATGTCCAGCTCTCAGAAGACGGCTGAGCTGCAGCTCGGAGAGACTCGCGGAGTTCTTCCAGGGTGAGGCGACGGACGGTCGCCGGTAGGATGGCGGTCAACGGATAACTTCCTCGCCGCCCTCCGACTGGAATCGGGGGGCGGCATTTTCGTTGTCGCCCCGTGGCGGCGTTCGTATTCGATTAGATGATTCTGTTGACCGTGGCGTCAGTGTAGATCGATCCGGACAAGCGCTCGAACTCGTTTCACGAAACGCGCAAGAGGCCCGGAATCTCAGGTCTGACGACGAGCTGCGGCGGCGTGTCGCGGGGTATGTTTTCTGGAGCGACCGCCGCCATGATCGTGATCGCGTACTCGGCCGTTGCCGCCCCCGCTTCTGCGGCTGCCCGCGTGTGTCCCCTCAGCATCCTGTCGGCCATGGCCGCCCCTCTCTTCTGTGGCGTCGGCACGACCCCTCCATCGTCGCGTGGCGCGCGTGGCGGTGGGTCCCCGCGCCGACGAATGGTGCACAGCATCAGATCGCCGCGGTGGTGGACGACAGGACCGCCAGCGCGATCGGCATCACGCCCAGCAACACGAAGGCCGGCAGCACGCAGATCCCGAGGGGCAGCAGCAGTCGCGTCTCGAGCCGCGTGGCGCGGGCCGCGGCCGCGGCGCGCGCCACGCGCCGCCGCTCATCCGCCTCGGATCGAAGCAGGGCCACCACCGGCACCCCTGCAGACCCGGCGAACTCGAGCACCTCGTGCACGTGCTCGTCGCCGCGCGCGAGCCCGGCCGACCGCGACACCGCGACGACCAGCTCTGTCGCGCGCGGGATCGACATCCCGCCTGAGAGCGCGACCGCGTACAGGTCGAACTCGATGCCGGAGGTCGCGTCGTGCTCCCGCGCCCAGCCCAGCAAGCCGCGGTTCCAGCGCACAGCTATCGCGATCAGGATGCCGCCCAGCACCAGGCAGACGAGGCCGGGCGGCGACATGAGAGCTGCGCCCACATCGAACCCGAGCAGCAGCCCGAACGCCACCCCGACGGCCGGAAGGGCGAGCACCACCCTGCTGGTCGCCATCGGGCCGGCGAGCGCCGTCTCGACCTCACGCGCTGACTGAGCGAGAGAGCGCAACACCGCGGCAGACCGCTCGAGCGTCGGTGCCAGCGCGGCGCCGGATTCGGTCGCCACCGCCCAGATCGCGGCGAGCGCCTGCCACGCCGAGCGTTCAGCCGGTGGGCAGGTCTGAGCTGTTGCGGCGATTCGCTGGGGTAGGTCGGATGCCGGCAGCGGCTCGCGAGCGATCTCGGCCACGGCCGGACCTGCATTTCCAGCGGCAGCCACATGCCGCCACGCCGACGCGGCCGGGATGCCCGCCGACGTGAGCACGGCGAGCCGCTGCACCAGCGAGGCCACGCCATCGAACCCCCGTGCCGGGTCGGCCCTCACCTCTGTGTCTCCACTCGGAGACCCCGCCGATCGAGCACGAGCGTTCCGAGCGCGGCGAGCCGGCGCCCGCCGTCGATGCGCTCCACATGAAGCACTACCTCGATCGCGCTGGCCGCCTGTCTGCCGACCGCCTCCACCGTCATGCCGGCGAGCGCGCCGAGCGCCTCGAGCCGCGCCGGCACATCGTCGAGCGAGTTGGCATGCAGCGTTCCCGCTCCCCCGTCGTGGCCCGTGTTGAGCGCCGACAGCAGCTCGCGAAGCTCTGGCCCTCGGCACTCCCCGACAATGAGCCGGTCGGGTCGCATGCGCAGCGACTCGCGAACGAGCCTGTCGAGGCCGATCGCTCCCGCTCCCTCTAAGTTGGCCTGCCGCGCCTCAAGCGCAACGACGTGGGGGTGAGCGATCCGGAGTTCGGCGACGTCTTCGACGAGGACGATGCGATCGGCCGGTGACGCTGCCGACAGCAAAGCGGCGAGCAGGGTCGTCTTTCCGCTCCCGCCGGCGCCAGTCACCAGCAGGTTCGCTCGGCGGGCGACCAGGTTGCGCACGCGCTCGACGGCCACTGCGCCGAAGAACCCGGTCGCGTCGAGCTGCTCGATCGTGAGGGGCTCGGCGCGGGGAAGTCGAATCGAGAGCACCGCCCCGGCCGGCGACACAGGCGGCAGCACCGCATGCACCCGGATGCCGTCGCCGAGGCGCACGTCCACGCACGGAGTCGCCTCATCGACGTGCCTGTCGCCCGCCGCGATGAGCCGCGTGGCCAGCTCCCGCGCCTCGGCAGCCGGAATCACCATTCCCGTCGACGGCTCGGCACCCTCCCCCCGGTCGACCCACACCTCACCCCCGGGGTTCACGAACACGTCGGTGACCGCGGGCTCAGCGACGATCGGAGCAAGCACCCCGAACACCGCGAAGTCGACGAAATGACCCCTCGCGGAGACAGACGTGCGCTGCGGCGTGAACCCGTTCATGCGACCGACGATGGCAGTGGACGCAGGGCGCGGGAGCGTCGAACCAGGATCTGTGGTTAACGAGAGGGGCGGCGCCCATTGGGGGGAACGGGCGCCGCCACAGCAACGCTGGATTGGGGGGAATCGCGGGCGCTGCAAACCGAGTTTGCGCTCGGTTATCGAGAGTGTACTCCAAAAGGGGGACCCCGCAACGGGGAAAAGGTGAGGCTCACCCGCTCCTTTAACCCGGCGCATTTCGCCGCGCGACGGCGGCCCGGGACCGGCCGCGACGGCTCGGTTAGGATCAAAGGCACACCATACGGAAATCACGCGGCAACCCAGGCTCCGCCGCGGATCGACACAAGGATCGACGACGTCCATGACCTCGATTGACAGCCTGCAGCACGAAGATCGCCGCTTCCCGCCGACGCCCGAATTCACGGCGAACGCGATCGCGAAGCCTGACCTCTACGAGGCAGCTCAGGCCGATCGGCTCGCGTTCTGGGCCGATCAGTCCCGCGGACTACTGCACTGGCACCAGCCCTTCACACAGACCCTCGACTGGACTGATGCACCGTTCGCGAAATGGTTCGCCGACGGAGCCCTCAACGTCGCGTACAACTGTCTCGACCGGCACGTGGAGGCCGGCAATGGCGATCGCGTCGCGATCCACTGGGAGGGCGAGCCCGGTGACACGCGCACGATCACCTACGCCGAGCTCGCCGCCGACGTGAAGCGCGCCGCGAACGCTCTCACCGCGCTCGGTATCGAGCAGGGCGACCGCGTGGCCATTTACCTGCCGATGATTCCGGAGGCCGTGGTTTCCATGCTCGCGATCGCCCGGCTGGGTGCGGTCCACTCCGTCGTCTTCGGCGGGTTCAGCGCCGACTCCTTGCGCGCCCGCATCGACGACGCCGAGGCGAAGCTGGTCATCACCGCCGACGGCGGCTGGCGCAAGGGCAAGGTCTTCCCGCTGAAAGACACGGTCGATGCGGCCGTCGATGGCGCCGAGAGCGTTAACCACGTGCTGGTGGTGAAGCGCGGTGAGAACGACGTCGCGTGGAACGAGCGCGACGTCTGGTGGCACGACGCCATGGCAGAGGCCGCCCCCGAGCACATCGCGCAGCCGTTTGAGGCCGAGAACCCGCTGTTCATCCTGTACACGTCGGGAACGACCGGAAAGCCGAAGGGCATTCTGCACACCAGCGGCGGCTACCTGACGCAGGTCGCGTTCACCCACAAGAACGTCTTCGACCTCCACCCCGAGACCGACGTCTACTGGTGCTCCGCCGACGTCGGCTGGATCACCGGCCACAGCTATGTGGTCTACGGGCCGCTGGCAAACGGGGCCACCCAGGTCCTCTATGAGGGAACCCCTGACACCCCGCACCCGGGCCGCTGGTGGGAACTGATCCAGAAGTACGGCGTCTCGATCTTCTATACCGCTCCGACCGCCATCCGGTCGTTCATGAAGATCGGACGCGAGGTGCCCGACGGTTTTGACCTGTCGAGTATCCGGGTGCTCGGCAGCGTCGGCGAACCCATCAACCCCGAGGCGTGGATCTGGTACCGCGAGGTCATCGGCGGCGGCAGTGCGCCGATCGTCGACACCTGGTGGCAGACCGAGACCGGCGCCATCATGGTCAGCCCGCTGCCGGGTGTCACCAGCACCAAACCGGGCAGCGCGCAGGTGCCGATCCCGGGCGTCGTGATCGATGTGGTGGATGACGACGGTCAGCCCGTGGGAGCAGGCAGCGGCGGCCTCCTCGTCGTCACCGAACCGTGGCCGTCGATGCTGCGTGACATCTGGGGAGACCCCGACCGCTACGTCGAGACCTACTGGGAGAAGTTCGGCGATCGCTACTTCGCCGGCGACGGTGCCCGGCTCGACGAAGACCACGATCTGTGGCTGATGGGCCGCGTCGACGACGTTATGAACGTTTCAGGCCACCGGCTGTCGACCGCCGAGATCGAATCAGCGCTGGTGTCGCATCCGATCGTCGCCGAATCGGCCGTCGTCGGCGCCAACGACGAGACCACCGGGCAGGCTGTCGTGGCGTTCGTCATTCTGCGCTCCGACCAGGCCGACGGCCAGACACCCGACGAGGCGAGCGTGCTGCTGCGCGCCCACGTCACCACGGCGATCGGAGCCATCGCCCGCCCGCGCCAGATCTTCATCGTGACCGAGCTGCCCAAGACGCGCTCGGGCAAGATCATGCGGCGCCTGCTGCGTGACGTCGCCGAAGGGCGCGAGATCGGCGACACCACGACTCTCGCCGACACGACGGTGATGCAGATCATCAGCGACAAGCTGACCGGCGGCGTGAAGCCCGAAGACTGACGCCTACCCGGCTACGCGAACTCGAGAATCAGTTCTACCTCGACGGGCGCATCCAGAGGCAGCACCGCGACGCCGACGGCACTGCGAGCGTGCTGCCCGGGCTCACCGAACACCTCGCCCAGCAGTTCCGATGCACCGTTGATCACCCCGGGCTGGCCGCTGAAATCGGGGCTCGATGCAACGAATCCGACGACCTTGACGACCCGCGTCACGCGATCCAGCGATCCGATCACGCTGGCAGCGGCGGCGAGCGCGTTGAGGGCGCAGGTGCGGGCGTAGCCGGCGGCATCCTCGGCGGACACCTCGGCACCGACCTTGCCGGTCGCGGGCAGGGCGCCGTCGACGAACGGCAACTGACCGGCCGTGTAGACCAGATTTCCCGTGACGATCGCGGGCACGTATGCCCCCGCCGGCTTCGGCAGCACCGGCAGCTTCAGGCCCAGTTCGGTCAGACGCTTTTCGACGCTCACGCGTCCTCCTTCTCTCGCTTCAGGTAGGCGACGAGACCACCCTCGGGACCGGTCACGACCTGCACCAGCTCCCACCCCTGCTCGCCCCAGTTGGTGAGGATCGCGGCGGTGTTGTGGATCATCAGAGGCGTGGTGAGATATTCCCACTTTTTCATCGTTAAGGGCTTCCGTTCAGCAAGTCACGATGGACCATCGTCTACCCTGTACCCTATGCCCGCCCCAAAATCTTCGGTCAGTAGTCTGTTCGCTGCCGTATTCGGAACCATCGGATTCAGTGCGCTCGCCGGAGTTCTCGCGACCGTCATGGTCGCCCCCGCCATCGCCGTGACCGGGATCACCGCCAACAACACGATCGGCATCTTCGAGAGTCTTCCCGACTACATCGAGTTGAACGCGGGCCACCAGCAGAACGAGATCGTCGCGATCAACCCCGACGGCACCCAGTTCCACATGGCGACGATCTTCGATCAGAACCGCGAAGAGGTCGACCTCGACCAGATGAGCGACTATCTCAAGTGGGCCGCCGTCGCCGGCGAGGACCGCCGGTTCAAAGATCACGGCGGGGTCGACGTCCCCTCCGTCATCCGCGCCGCCATCGGCGGAGGAAACTCCGGTGGTGCGTCGACGCTGACGATGCAGACGGTCCGCAACATCCTGGTGCAGCAGGCGCTGAACCAGACCAACGAAGACGGATCAGCCGTCAGCGACTCCAAGATCAAGTCCGACATCCAGGCCGCCCTCGCGCCGACCCTCGATCGCAAGCTCAAAGAGATGAAGCTCGCGATCGGGCTCGAGAAGCGCTACTCCAAAGACGAGATCCTGCAGGCCTACCTCAACATCGCCGGATTCGGTGGCAACACGTACGGCGTGCAGGCCGCTTCACTGCAGTACTTCTCGAAGAACGCGGCCGACCTGACGCTTGCGGAATCCGCCTCCCTGCTCGCGATCGTGCAGTACCCCACGCTGCGCGACCTGCAGAGTGAAGACCACTACGCCGCAAACCAGAAGCGCCGCGACGTCATCCTGAACTCGATGTACTCCGAGGGCTACATCACCAAGGCAGAGCGGGATGAGGCGATCGCCACCGAGGTGAACGCCGACTTCGTCAAGCCGACTCCGACCAACAGCGGCTGC
>JBDTQN010000045.1:0-12526 GCA_039932215.1 Pseudolysinimonas sp.
CCCACAGCACCACGAAAACCGCGAGTGCGAGGAAGGCGACGATCAGGAGGGGGTTTTTCACAGGGGAACTCCATTCGTTGCGAAGCCGCCCACGATAGCGCACGACCGTTCTACCCCGGGCGCTGTTCAACCTGAGGGTGAAGCCGATGTCCCCCTTTCGCCCCACAACGGGGCATACCCCGCGCCGCGCCGCGAAGACAGACTGGTTCAGGACAAGAGGGGGAATCGTGGCTGCCGGGGAAACGGCCGCACGCGATGCGGCTCGGCAACGCGATCTGGCGGACGAGCTCGCTCGCCGCGCGGGTATCGCGACGCAGATGGCGCGTACCTTCGACGAGGCCGCACGTACCGACTCCCGTCTCGCACAGACCCTGATCGAACTCGAACCTCTCGGCTACACCCTCCTCACCGACCGCCGCTGGCCCGGCTCGAAGTTCGCCACCATCGACCTCGTCCTCGTCGGTCCCGGCGGCATCGTCATCATCGACGCGAAGGGCTGGCGCGATGTGACCATCCGCGACGGACGCCTCTTCCGCGGGCTCGAAGAGGTCACCGACGAGATGGCGCAGCTCGCCGACCTCGTCTATACGACGCAGCGCGCGCTGGCCGAGGTCGGTCTCGCCGCGGGCGAGGTGCGCGCGATCGCGGCGTTCCCGCAGCGCGGGATGGTGCGCACCGATATGTACGGCGTCTCGCTGCTGAGCGAGGCCGCGACCGTCACCGAGATCGCCCGGCTCGGCACCCGGCTCACCCAGCAGCAGGTCGCGAAGGTGCGCGGCGTCATCGACACCATGTTCCCGCCGTCGAGTGCAAAGCCGGTCGCGATCGAAGCCCCCACCCGCCCGCCGCTCACGGCCACCGAGATCGCGGCCGCCGGCATCCAGAGCCCGACGTTCATCGACGACGAACTGGTCGCCCCCGAGAAACTGAGTGCCGAGCAGATCCGTACCGCACTGACCGAGGGACTGCGCCGCGCGCCCATCGACGACTGGATGTCGTTCCTGCACCCGGAGCAGGCTCGCATCGTGCGCCGCACCTACACCGGCCCGGTGCGTATCCGTGGCGCCGCCGGCACCGGCAAGACCGTTGTCGCCCTGCACCGCGCCGCCCACATCGCCCGCACCACCGGCGGTCGGGTGCTGGTCACCACTTACGTGCGCACGCTCCCGAAGGTGATGGAGGCGCAGATGCTGCGGCTCGCGCCCGACGTCGCCGACCGCATCGACTTCCGCAGCGTGCACGGGTTCGCGTACGACCTCCTCTCGAGCCGCACCGGCACGATCGCGATCGAGGCAGAGACGGCCGACCGCATCTTCAAAGACCTGTGGGACCGCATCGGCAAGGAGTCGCCGCTCGGCGCCATCGACCCGACGCCCGGCTACTGGCAGGACGAGGTCCGGTACGTGCTCAAGGGCCGCGGGCTGACCGACTTCGCCGACTACGCGGTTCTGCCGCGACTCGGCCGCTTCCGCCCGCTGAACGGCGAGCAGCGCGCCATGGTCTGGAACCTCTACCGCGAGTACGAGATCGCGCTGCAGGAACGCGGCATCTTCGACTGGGAAGACGTGATCCTCGAGGCCGAGGCATCACTCGTCGCCGCGCCACTCGCCACGTACTCCGCCGTGATCGTCGACGAGGCGCAAGACCTCTCGTGCGCCATGATCCGGATGCTGCACGGGCTCGCCGGCGACAGTCCCGACGCGCTCACCCTGGTCAGCGATGGCCAGCAGACCATCTACCCGGGTGGCTACACGCTCGCCGAAGCCGGCGTCGCCATCCAGGGTCGGGGTGTCGTGCTCGGTGTCAACTACCGCAACACGGCCGAGATCATCGAGTTCGCGAAGTCGCTCGTCGAGGGTGATCGCGCCCCCGATATCGAGGGCACGGTCACGGTCGACGATGAACCCGCCGACGTGCTGCGTCACGGGGCGCGACCGGTGTACACGGTGTTCTCGTCGCGGTCGGTGCACGACAAGTCGCTGGTCGAACGGATCCGCCGCGTCGTCGCCGAGAACGACGACACCGAGCTGGGCGATGTCGGCGTGCTCGCGCTGTACTCGTGGCATGCCCGCGAGGCCGCCGAGGCGCTGACCGAGGCCGGCATCCCCACCGTCGAGCTGGAGAAGTGGGACGGCCTCGCCGTCGACGCGGTCAAAGTCGGCACGATCAAGCGCTCGAAGGGACTCGAGTTCAAAGAGGTGCTGGTCGTGCGCACGCCGCCGCACCTCGTGCAGGCCGACGTCGTCGACCCGGACGAGGCTGCGGCCGAGCGCCGCCTGCTGCAGCGCCGCGAGTTGTACGTCGCTATGACCCGCGCCCGCGAGGGCCTCTGGGTCGGCGTCGCGTAACCCTTTCAGTGCTGGGGCGGGCCGCCCTGAGGGCCGCCGCCTCCGCCGAAGCCACCGCCGGTGACGGCTACGCCCTCCGTCGCGGTGCCCGCGGACGTGCCGTTCACGAGCACCGAGTACTCGGCCCCGTCCGTGAGGTCGGACGACGAGTAGACGACGGATGCGAACTCCTTCACCGCGGTGAAGCTCGCCACCTCGGTACCCGACGCATCCACGATCGAGACCTCGTCGCCCGCCGACCCGGAGGCCGACGCCTCGAGGAACCCCTGCGTCCCGCCCGACGGCGAGACCGCCATGCCGGCCGAGCCGACCGCCAGGACCGTGCCCCCGTCGACGGTGAACGCGCCGTTCACGTCGAGCGCGCCGTTGCCGTCGTTCGTCGGGCCCCAGACGGTCAGCGTGCCGCCGGTCACCGATGCCGAGCCGTTCGAGTCGAATCCGTCGCCCTGCGCGTCGATGGTGACGTCGCCGCCTTCCACGACGAGCACCGAGCCGTCGTCACCCCTCGCCTCCGTTCCCGCCGACGCATTGATCCCGTCGTCCGACGCGGTCACGTCGACCGTCCCGCCCGAGACGACGACCGTCACGGCCTCGATCCCCTCGTACGAGTCGGTGACGGTGACGTCGCCGCCGGTGACCACGACATCCGTCTCGTCCTTGATCCCGTCGTCACCCGCGGCCACGGTCACGGTGCCACCCGAAATCCAGACGTAGCCGCTGGCCGGGTCGTCGGTCTGGTCGGACTTGAGACCCTCACCGCCGACGTCGACTGTCACACTGCCGCCTTCGACGACGAGTGCGTCCTTACCGCGCAGCCCGTCGTCGGCCGCGGTGACGTCGATCGTTCCCGAGAGCACGACGAGGTCGTCAGACGCCGAGATACCGTCGGCTGCACTCTCGACCGTCAGTGATCCGTCGCCGCTGATCGTCAGATCTGTGTCGGCACGCATGGTCGCCACGTCGGCCGTGCTCGAGAGGCTGTTCGCTCCGGTGAGCGAGACCACCACATCGTCGGCGGCCACCACGTCGATTGCCGGGGCCGAGGTGCTCGAGATCGTCGCCCCGTCGAGCACGAGTGCGACGATCGCGTCATCGGGAGCGGCCACGATGACCTGCCCCTTCAGGGCGCCGGTCAACAGATAGGTGCCGGTCGCCGTGATCGTGACCGTCGAACCGTCGATGATCACCCCGTCTCCATCCGCGGATGCCGTGGTGCCGTCGAGCGTGATCGTCACCGCCGCCGACGCATCCCATTCATCGTCGTTCAGCGTGGTCGCGTCGGCGTTCGCCGCGAGCACCTGCTCGGCGTACGCGCCGGCGTCGGCGGTGGCCGCCGACCCCGAGGTCGTGGCGCTCTCGGCTTGGGCCGCGGTGACGGCGCAGCCGCTGAGCACCAGGGCTCCGAGAGTGAGCGGAGTCGCGGCCAGCAGCCATCTGTTCTGCAAGCGAGTGTGTTTACGCATGGGCGGAGGTCCTTTCGAAGTGACGGCGCAGCACGCGCGTCCATTTGTTGGCGGGCAGTTCGGGATGCAGGGCGGCCATGCCGGTCCCGTACTTCGAGACGGTGGCCGGACGGTGGCCGTGACTCCAGAGCAGGCGGTCGAGTTCGGAGGGACGTGAGCCGGACTTCGTCTCCACGATCGTGACGCCGGGGAGTGCCAGGGTGCGGCCGTCGTCCGCTTCCCATTCGAGTTCGGTGTCGACCGTGGCACGGCTGCGCGAGCCGGGGAGCAAGAGTGTCGCGCGGCGGTACCGGGTGAGGAGGGTCGGCTGCAGCGGCAGGTGCGAGGCGTCGACGCCGATCGCCTCGAGCGCCACGTCGGCGTAGTCGCGCGCGTCGACCGTCAGTCGGTCGCGATCCCGGATGTCGTACTCCAGCCGTTCTTTCACCGTCGTCGACCGCGCGCCGCGGGTCTTGACCTCGAGGTAGGCGTCGCCCGCATCGAGATACGACCTGGTGCGCAGCTTGAATCGACGCCGGCGTGCCGTGGCGGCCATGCGGTACGACAGCAGCTCGGGGGTGTCGAAGTACACGGACTCGTACGCCGCCTCGCGCGAGCCGTCGATCTCGAGCGCCCGCGGCGGCATCGCAAGTCTCGCGAGCTGCGCCAGTACCTCCTCGGCCGCACGTCGCGGCAGCACGTACTTGCGATCGACCCGGGTCTGGAGCGCGGCGACCGTGTTGAGCTCGTCGAGCGTGATGGCGGCGAGCGCGGTCATGCGCGCGCCTCGTACCGGACGTCGACCAGGGTGGTGTCGTTGACGGTGTCGACGTGCTGGATGGCGACCCGATGGATCCGGCCCCCCAGCATCCGTTCGAGTTCTTCGCGCAACGCTGTCTCGTCGGTGTGGGCGGTGTCGATCACCATGGTCTGCTGCCGGTAGCGACGGAACAGCGCGGGGGTGTCTCCGATGGCGATCGCGGCGACGATGAGCGCCATGAGACCGACGCTCACCCACCCCGGCGTCGTCATGCCCGCCATCAACCCGAGCGCGAGGGCTGCGAAGTAGTACGCGACCTCGCTCTGAGCCAGTTCGGACGACCGCAGGCGGATGATGGACAGCACCCCGAACAGGCCGAGCCCCAGCCCGAGCCCGACGCTGCTCGACCCGAGCACGGTCGAGATCGCGAGCACCCCCACGTTGACCACCAGGTAGGCGACCACCAGGTCACGCCGACGGTGCCGCGGAAAGTAGAGGCCGAACGTGAGCAGGGCGATGGCGACGATGTCGATGCCGATCATGACGAGCTGTTCCATGTGAACAGTCAGCCGGGAGCCCCTATGCGGATCCTATGAGCGGTCGATGCTGCCGGTCCGAGTCTGCCTGGCGTAGACATACCGTTCCGCCCGCGCCATGATCGAATCATGCTCAACACCCGTAACCGAGCTCGTGCCGCCCTGACCTCCACTCTTCTCGTGGTTCTGACCCTGACCGCCTCCCCCGCCTACGGCGCCGACCGCGACTCTGCGCCCGACGCCTGCTGGCTCAATGCCGACACCTCGGTCGTGCAGTGTTTCGACGATTCGACCGCTCTGGATGCCGCGGTGCTCGCGCAGACCGGTGGCAAACTCGTGCGCCTCGCTTCGGCATCGGAGAAGCCGGCCGGCGTGCTCGCGATCTTCACGATGGCGGAGTTCTACATCAACGCCAGCTATGGCGGCTCGTTCTATACGGTGAGCAGTTCGAGTTCGACGATCTGCACCACCGGCATCGGTCAGAACGGCAACCTCACGGGCATCTTCAACAACTCGGTCTCGTCGCTGAAGACGTACATCGGCTGCCAGGCGAAGCTGTACGACGGGGCCGGTCTCACCGGCGCCACGTATGGTCCGGTCACGACGACCCCCGGCGTCGGGGCGTTCAACGATCGTGCGTCGTCGTTCCGCGTCGACTGAGGTGTTCTCCGTTCGGTGTCAGGTTCGCTGTTTCGGCGACAGTACATAGGTGGAGGTGCTGACGTGAACCCCGACGTCGAGCTGATCGCCAAAAGTATCGCGCGCGACGAGCGCGCCTTCGGCGACCTGTTCGATCGTCACTCGACGGCTGTGTACCGATTTGCGTACAGCCTGACTCACGACCCCACGGAAGCCCAAGAACTCGTGCAAGAGACGTTCGTCACCGCGTGGAGGCGGCTCGCCGACATCCGGCTGGCTGGCGATTCCATGCTGCCGTGGCTGATCGTCACCACCCGCAATCACGCGCTCAACCTGCGTCGCACTGTCGGCCGACGGCACGAGGTGATGCCCATCGACGAGCACATCGCGCTGCGCGGCGCGATCGCCGAGCACACCGAGCAGCAGCGGTACCGCGACGAGCTCGACTGGGTGTTCGAGGCGGTGCGCAAGCTCAGTCCGACCGATCAGAAGATCGTCGAGTTGTGCCTGTTCGACGGCCACACCTACAAAGAGGCTGCGCTTCAGCTCGGGCTGAGCGTGCACAACGTCACCAAGCGCGTCGAACGATCTCGCACCCAGTTGCGCAGGCTTCGTGACGACGACGTGCGCAGTGAACGCGGGGAGGTCGGATCATGAGCGCTTTCCACGATCTGCCCAGCGACGAGCAGGTACGCGCCGAGCTCGCGATCGTGCGCGCCTCGGTGCTCGAGACGACACGACATGTGCGCAGCCCGCGCCGCTCGACCCGGTACCGCACAACCCGCGCCGTGATCCTCGCCGCGGCGATCGCCGTCGCGCTGACGGCGGGCACGATCGCCGCGACGCGCGCGTCGCAGGTGCAGATCGGCACGACCGCGACCTGCTTCGAGCATCCCGACCTCGACTCCCGCCAGCGCGTCATCTACACGAGCGGGGCCGACGGGCAGCCGCTCGCCACATTCGACCCGATCGAGGTGTGCGGCCTCGTGTGGACGAACGACTCCTGGACGGGTGTCTCGAACAACGACCCCGACGATCCGAACGACGGCGATGCGCCGATCCCTCCGTTGGTGGCGTGCGTGCTGCCCGACGGCTCGGCGGGCGTCTTCCCTCGTGAAGGCGACACCGGTTCGCCTCAAGACTTCTGCGTGACCCTCGGCCTCGCGGACTGGGACTCCGACTAGGGGTAGCGGAGTCCTGCCGCATCGAGACGAGTTCTCGGTCGTGCAGAAGAATCGGGGTGCCCGACGTGGCCCGTCAGGGAATGACCGCGGCGGGCACCCCTCCACGCATTTGGGCGGTTCACCGATCTGCCAGGATGGGTTGTCTACCCCACCTCATTCCCCGCCCCCGACGAGAGTGGAGCCGCGTGACCGCCCACGAACACCCGAGGCTGGGCTGGGTCCCTGCTCCGCGGGTGCGGATCGGTGGCCGCCACCTGCCTGCCTGGCTGGTGCTCGTGGGGGTCTTCGCGGCATCCCGTCTCGTGTCGACGGGGGTGCTCGCTCTGCTCTGGGCGGCGACGCAGGGCCAGTGGTTCGCGCACTACGACGGGGGGTCGTCGTTCTGGCAGTACCTGCAGTCGTGGGACGTGCAGTGGTACCGCCGGGTCGCGTATGAGGGGTACCCGGCGGAGCTGCCGATCGACGCGAACGGCGACGTGAAGCAGAACACGTGGGCGTTCTTCCCGGTGTATCCGGTGCTGGTGCGCGGTCTGATCGCCGTCACCGGACTCGACTACTACGTGGCGGCGACCGCGGTCGCGGTGATCTTCGGTCTGCTGGCCACGCTGGCACTACACCGGATGCTGGTGCAGCATTTCGCGCCGACGCAGGCCCTGTGGGGCGCGATCTTCTTCGCGTCGGGCCCGCTGTCGTGGATGCTGCAGGTCGGCTACGCCGAGAGCACGTACCTGTTCTTCTTGTTCTGCGCACTCGCGGCGATGGTGTCGCGGCACTACCTGCTGATGATCCCGTTCGCGCTGGTCGCGTCGTTCACCCACCCGGGCACGCTGGCGCTGGCTGCGGCGCTCGGTCTGCAGGGGATCTTCCGGTTGGTGAGGCGGCAGCGCATCCTGTGGCACGAGTGGCTGACGGTCGGGCTGGCGATTCTGCTGATCACGGCGGCGGCGCTGTTCTGGCCTGTGCTGATCGCCCAGATCACCGGCGACCCGTCGGGCTATTTCGACACCGAGCTCGGCTGGTGGCGGCAGTATCTGGGGCGGGTGAACTTCGTGCCGTTCACCCCGTTCTACCTGCTGTACGTGATGCTCTGGGGCATCTGGGGCGCGCTGCTCGTGACGACGGTGCTGGGCGCGGTCGTCTTCTGGCTCTCTCGCCGCTCGACCCGAGCGCTCGGCGTCGACGTCTGGACGTTCAGCGTCATGTACATCGCGTACCTGGTCGCGGTGTTCCTGCCCACGCAAAGCCTCATCCGGCAACTGCTGCCGCTCTCGCCCCTGCTCGCACACCCCGGCCTGTCGGCGACGCCCCGCCGCCGCTGGACGGTGCTGCTGCTCGGCGCCCTGCCGATCCAGGCGTTCGCGGTGTTCTGGCTGTGGGTGGTCTACCCGCCGTAGCCGGCCCTGCTCGGCTCGGGAGCGTCAACTCCTCCGCTAGACCTCGATCGCACCGCCGATATTCGAGAGGTGCTGGCGCAACGTCAGGGACGGGTCGGCGGCACGGGCGGCGAGGTACTCCGAGAACCGGAGCTGCGAGCGCAGCGACTCGCCGGCGCGCATCCGATCCGCCTGGGCGACCTCGGTGTCGCGGATGGCTTCCGCCGCCGTGACGACTCCGGGGGCCGAGACGGCCGGGACGAACAGCACTCCGTCATCGTCGGCGAAGACCATGTCGTCACGGGTGACCGTCCACGCTCCGATGGTCGCGGCCGACAACGCGTCGGGCGCACGCGGATCGTTCCGCAGCGGTCCGGTCGGCATCGTGCCGAGACTGAACACGGGCAGCCCGATCTCACGGATCTCCGCCGTGTCGCGATGCAGCCCCCAGATCACGATGCCCGCCAGCCCGGCACCCGCGGCCTCGAGCACCATCAGGTCACCGACGCACGCCTCATCGAGCCGGCCGGCGTTGTCGATCACCAGCACATCGCCCGGCGACGCCTGCTCGAGCGCCTCGAGAAAGACATCCACGCTGCCGGAATGGCGAACCGGCAGCGCCCGTCCCGAGAACCGCGACCCCGGCGTGATCGCGACCGTCCCTGCTGGGGCGCACCTCACCTCGACGCCGGCGCGCACGCATCCATCGGTCAGGTGAGCCGTCGTGACGTTCATGTGAGCTCCTTCTCGAACCAATGATCGCCGTGCGGCTCGTCGTTGAAAGCGGCCACTTCGCGATAACCGGCCCGGTGGTACAGCGCGATCGCTTCGGTGAGAGCGCGGTTCGTCTCGAGCTTGACGGTGCGGATGCCATGGTCGGCCGCGTGCGATTCGAGCGTCTGCAACAGACGCCGCCCGAGACCGATGCCCCGCAGCGACGGCGAGAGCCACATCCGCTTCAGGTGCGCCCAGTCGCCGTGGAACTTCAGCAGCCCCAGCGCTGCGGGCTCACCATGCAGCGACGCGACGACGGTGAGGCCGCGCGGCAGCCGCACCTCGTCGTCATTCGCGCTGATGGCGGCGGCCGCGTCGTAGCCGTGCTCGAACCGCTCCGACAGCTCGGCGAGGTACCGCCGCGTGGCCTCCCGCGCGAGAGGCTCGGCCGGGTCGACGACGCCGAACTCAACCATCGACGCGGTGAGCAGCCGATCGACGGTGGCCATGGCATCCACCAGGCTTCGCCGTTGACCCGGGTCGAGGGCGCCCAGGATGCCGGCGGCATGCTCATCCGACAGCCGCTCATACTCGGCCCGTTCCGCGCGTCCCGCCGCGGTCAACGTCGCCCGACGCACCCGGCGATCGGCGCGATCCTCGTCGATCGCGATGAGCCCCTCACGCTCCAGCGCCTGCAGCAGCCGCGTGAGGTACCCCGAGTCGAGGTCGAGAAGTTCGCGCAACCGTCGAACTTCGGTTGCGCCGTTGTCGATCTCGAACAGCACTCGGGCATGGGCGAGCGACCGTCCGCGGGCAAGGTAGCCGTCGTCGAGCAGGCCGGCGCGCTGGGTCGCGGTGCGGTTGAAACCTCGCACGATCGCGATGTCGTCCATATCTCTGACTATAGTCAGACATCCGAGTGGCGTAGCGTTCCGAATCATGAGCATGAACAAGCGCCTTCTCGTCATCGTCGTCGTGCTCGCGGTCGTCATCGGCGGCGCGATCGGCGCCCTCGCTCTCACCCGCGTCGTTCCCCCGGCCGGCTCCGTCGAGTCGGCGCAGACGATCGCGCCCGAACCGAGCGAAACGACCGAACCGACCCAGCCCAGCGACTCGACCACGGCATCCACACCCGGCGTCTACGTCGACTACAGCGACACCGCGATCGCTGACGCCGAGGGCCGCGTCGTGCTGTTCTTCCACGCCCCGTGGTGCGGGCAGTGCGTGCAGCTCGAAGCGGGCATCGAAGCCGACGGCGTCCCGGATGGGGTGACGATCATCAAGGTCGACTGGGACACCAACCAAGACCTGGAGCAGAAGTACGGCGTGCCCATGCGCACGACGTTCGTCGAACTCGACGCCAACGGCGAGGTCGTGCAGCGGCTCACCGCCTATGACGACCCGCGCTTCGAAGCAGTCGTCACCACGATGAACCTGTAGCCCGTGCTGGGCCTGCTGCTCGTCTCGTTCGTCGCCGGCGTGCTGACGATCGCGGCGCCCTGCGTGCTTCCGCTGCTGCCGGTGATCGTGGGCGGGTCGATCGTGCGCACCTCATCGGATGCCGCGGTGGCCGAGAAGCAATGGTTCCGACCCCTGGTGATCGCCCTCGGCCTCATCGTGTCGATCATCGTGTTCACACTGCTGCTGCAGGCCACGACCGCGCTGCTGGGGGTGCCGCGCATCGTGTGGCAACTGATCGCGGGCGGCATCCTGGTGCTGTTCGGTTTGACGATGGTGTTCCCGGCCGCCTGGGAGAAGGTCATGACGGCGACCGGAATCCAGCGCCGCGCCAACGTCGCCCTCGACCGCTCATACCAACGCGGTGGACTGGCCGGCGACCTGCTGCTGGGCGCCGCCCTCGGGCCGGTGTTCGCCAGCTGCTCGCCGACGTACGCCCTGATCGTCGCCGCGATCCTCCCCGCCGAGTTCGCTGTCGGACTGCTGTACCTGCTCACCTACGCCGTCGGACTGGCGGTGACGCTGCTGCTCGTTGCGTTCCTCGGCCAGGCGTTCGCACGCAAGCTCGGCTGGCTGTCGCGGCCGGGAGGCGCCGTTCGCATCGTCGTGGGAATCATCCTGATCGTTGTCGGTATCGCCGTCATCTTCGGGCTCGACAAGATCGTGCAGGCCTGGATTCTCGAGCAGGGCTGGTACGACCCGATCGCGAACTTCGAAGAGGGCCTGACACACTGATCGCATGACCTTCCAGGCCTACCTCGACAACATCGAAGACAAGACGGGGCTGACCCCGCGGCAGTTCATCGAATTGGCTCATGAGCGCGGACTCGACGCACCCGGCACGAAGGCGGGGGCGATCGTGGACTGGCTCGCCACCGACTACTCCCTGGGACGCGGGCACGCGATGGCGCTGGTGCACGTCATTCAGAAGGGCTCGAAGATCAGCGAAAAGCACGTCGGCACCGGCACGGCGCACAGCGATCAGAGTGACGAGCTCTGGCTCGACGGCAAGGCCACGAACCCGCAGCAGTAGTGACGGATCGCTCTACGTGGCCGCCCGCGTAGGCTCGACTGCATGGCCGATCCACGCGTTGCCGTCTACATCGACTTCGACAACATCGTCATCTCGCGGTACGACCAGCTCTTCGGCGGCGGCGCGTGGCGCAAAGACAATGCACGCGATTTCGCGATGGGGGCGAAGGCTCCGGATGCCGTGAGCAAGCGACTCGATGACGCTCGCGTCGACATCGGCGCCATTCTCGATTTCGCGACGACCTTCGGGTCGGTGGTCGTGACCCGGGCGTATGCGGACTGGTCTGCTCCGGCCAACGCCAGCTATCGCATCCAACTCGTCAATCGCGCGGTCGACCTCGCGCAGCTGTTCAACACGTCGGGCACGAAGAACGGCGCCGACATCCGGCTAGCGGTCGACGTGATCGACGACCTGTTCCGGCTCGACTTCATCACCGATGTGCTGATCGTCGCGGGTGACTCCGACTACATCCCGCTCGTGCAGCGCAGCAAGCGGATGGGTCGGCGCGTCATCGGGCTCGGCATTTCGGGCTCGACCTCGAGCGCGCTCGTGAACGCGTGCGACGAGTTCACCTACTACGACGAGGTGCCGGGTGTCGTTCGCCCCGACGTCGAGCCGGTGGAGAAGAAGCGCACCGGTGGTCGCGGGGGCGCCAAGCAGCCCGTCGAGACCAGCGCCGCCGCCCCCGAGCCGCCCGAGCTGCAGCTCGCCGAAGGCAACCACCCCACGTTCTCGCACCCGCCGCAGGACTCCCCCACCGATCAGGCCGAGGCGACCGACCTGCTCCGCCGCGCCCTGCAACTCATCGATGCGAAGAACGACGAAGAGTGGCAGACCAACGGCGAGGTGAAGTCGCAGATGATCCGCCTCAACCCGGCCTTCAAAGAGAAGTCGCTCGGCTTCAAGTCGTTCACCGAGTTTCTGAACTCGCGCGACGGCGACGTGATCGAGATCCTGCCCAAGTCGAAGGCGAACGACCGACGACTGAAGCTGCGCTAGGTTCAGGTCGCGTGACGGGTACTCCTGCAATCTCGGTGAC
>JBDTQN010000046.1:0-12453 GCA_039932215.1 Pseudolysinimonas sp.
GGCCGCAACCCGAACGCGGCGTCGCGCTCTGTGGTGGCTCGCCGCGGTGCCGGCCGTTCTGGGTGGGCTCACCTGGGCGGCGGCCGGGCCTCTCGTCAACCTGACACATGAAGCCGCATACGCCGTACTGTTCACCGGCGCAGCGGGGATCGCGGTCTGGTACGTCGTCGCCGGGCTGGCGCTGGGAATCAGCGGTCTGCGACGAAAGGGTCAGCAGGCGTCGATCAGCTGAACTTCTTCACCCACGCCATCGCTGACACATCCGTCAGCGACGCGACCTGATCGACGACGACCCGCTTGCGGGCGTCGTCGTTCGTCGCGGCCGCCCAGTCTGCGGTGAACCCGATGTCGAGATGCTCGGGGTGCGCCCACAGCCCGTCGGCGAGCTCGGTCAGGATGCCGCGCTGCCTCGCATAGATCGGCTTGCGTGCGTTCGTCGACATGACATTCGCGGCGACGATGCCCTTCAGCACCGCGATCTCGGCGCGCGTCTCGAACGGCACCACGACATCCGCAGCGAATCTCGCCAGCGACCCCTGCGGGTACGCCTCACGCGTCGCGCGCACCGACTCGCCCGCGAACCGGCCGATCAGCTGACTGGTCAGGTTCTTGAGCCGTGCGAGGTCGCGGCGAGAGCCGTCCCAGGTGTCGATCCAGTACGCGAGGCTGTCGAGCCGGTCGAACGCGGCGATCAGGCCGTCGTGGTCGATCTCACCGCCGATCCACTCGAACATGCCGTCGACCAGGTCGTCGTGGTCGGCGCGTGCGCTGAGCGCCGGCACGTCGAGAAAGCCGTTCACGATCGCGTCCTCGAAGTCGTGCACCGAGTAGGCGATGTCGTCGCTGAGGTCCATCACCTGGGCCTCGATGCAGCGCACCCGCTCGGGAGCGCCGGCCCGCAACCAGGCGAACGCGGGCTCGTCGTCCTCATAGAAGCCGAACTTGCTGCGCCCGCTCGGGTCGGGCACGCCCTGCGACTGCGGCCACGGGTATTTGGTGCTCGCATCGAGACTCGCGCGCGTCAGGTTCAGGCCGTAGCTCGCGCCGTCGGGGCCGAACACTTTCGGCTCGAGGCGGGTCAGCAGCCGCAGCGTCTGCGCGTTGCCCTCGAAGCCGCCGACGTCGTCGGCCCATACGCTCAGGGCGCGCTCGCCGTTGTGGCCGAACGGCGGATGACCCAGATCGTGCGCGAGGCACGCCGTGTCGACGACGTCCGGGTCGAGGCCGAGGCTGGTCGCGAGCTCGCGGCCGACCTGCGCGACCTCGAGCGAATGCGTGAGCCGGTTGCGCGCGAAGTCGAGCCCTTGGGTGGGACTGAGCACCTGGGTCTTTTGCGAGAGCCGCCGCAGCGCGCTCGAGTGCAACAGCCGGCCACGGTCGCGCGCGAAGTCGCTGCGCGGGTTCGCATGCGTCTCGGGCAGCCAGCGATCGGTGTCGGCCGACGAGTAGCCGGCCGGCAGTTCAGCCGCCACTGTGATGCAGTTCTGCCTCGGTCAGCTCGGCGCGGTGCGTCTCTTGCAGTTCACGACTGTCGAGCCAGCGGTCGGGCAGGCTGGGCACCTTCGGGGTGCCGGCGCGGCCACGCTGACCCTCGGCGTCGGCGCCGGGGTACGGCTGCGTCCCGTCGAGCTGCGCGAGCAGGTCGTCGATCTGCTGCAGGCTCTCGCTGGTCGCGAGCGCCGCGCGCAGTTCGCCCCCGACCGCGTATCCCTTGAAGTACCAGGCGACGTGCTTGCGGATGTCGCGGCACGCCCGGTCTTCGCCGTCGAAGAACTCGACCAGCAGTTCGGCATGGCGTTTGAAGGCAGCGGCGACCTCGCCGAGGGTCGGCTCGATGCGTGCGGTCCCTGAGCCTGTCGACGGGTCGAACGCGGCCGCCAGATCGCCGAAGAGCCACGGCCTGCCCAGGCAACCCCGCCCGACCACGACCCCATCGCATCCTGTCTCTGCGACCATGCGCAATGCGTCGTCGGCCGACCAGATGTCGCCGTTGCCCAGCACCGGCACGCTCGTGACCGTCTCTTTGAGCTTCGCGATCGCCGACCAATCGGCGGTGCCGCTGTAGAACTCGGCGGCGGTGCGAGCATGCAAGGCGATGGATGCGACTCCCGCCCCCTCGGCGGCACGTCCGGCTTCGAGGTAGGTGAGGTGGTCGGCGTCGATCCCCTTGCGCATCTTGATGGTCAACGGCACGTCGCCCGCCGCCTTCGCGGCACGCTCGACGATCTCGCGGAACAGCCCGAGCTTCCAGGGCAGCGCCGCTCCCCCGCCCTTGCGGGTCACCTTCGGCACCGGGCAGCCGAAGTTCAGGTCGATGTGATCGGCGCGGTCCTCGGCGACGAGCATCGTGACGGCCTCGGCGACCGTCTTCGGGTCAACGCCATAGAGCTGGATGCTGCGGGGCGTCTCGCTCTCGTGGTGCCTGATCAGGCGCATGCTCTCGGGGGTGCGTTCGACCAGGGCGCGGCTGGTGATCATCTCGCTGACATACAGCCCGGCGCCGTACTCGCGACACAGGCGGCGGAAAGCCGTGTTCGTGATCCCGGCCATCGGCGCGAGCACCACCGGCACGCTCAACTCGAGCGGCCCGATGCGCAGCGGCGCGGGCTTCGTGCTCGGTAGCGTGGACATGTCCTCGATTCTCTCAGACGGCGGGAGTGTGCACATGGGAACAGCAGGGATAGACGGCCTGAGCGTCTGGGCGAACTGGAACCCGGACGGCGGTTTTCACATCGAGGGGCTGCACCTCGGAGCCGGCAGGATCGTCGGCAAAGAGGACTACGAGTACCACATCACCGTCGCGAAAGAAGATCTGCCCAAGCTGGCGGCGGCGCTCGGCTGTGCCGAAGACGCCATCCTGCAGACGTTCACGGCGCAGCTCGATGCGATCGTCACCGCCGGGGAGCGCCGGTGGCTCACCGAACACGACGTTCCCAACTCGCTGTGGGTGGCGTGACCGGGCGCGAACGGGTGGCCGCGGACGCTGCTGCGCGCGGCATCCCGGTGGAGTTCGTCGAGCGCACTAACGCCCGCTCGCTGGAGGAGGCCGCCGAGATCCTCGGGATCACGCCCGCCGACATCGTCAAGTCGCTGGTCGTGAAGCGACACGACGGCACGTTCCTGTTCGCAGAGATCCCCGGCGACCGTCAGATCTCGTGGGCGAAGCTGCGCGCCGTCGTCGGGGTCAACAAGCTGCAACTGCCCGACGCATCCATCGCCCTCGACGCCACCGGATACGAGCGGGGCACGATCACGCCGCTCGGATCGACAAACGCCTGGCCGGTGTACGTCGACACCCGCCTGGTCGGGCGCCGCGTGTCGATGGGGGCAGGGGAGCACGGCTTGTCAGTCTTCGTCGATGCGGACGAGTTGATCGCCGGTCTCGACGCAACCGTCGCGGATATCTCGGACTGAGGTGTAGCGTCACGACTGATCCCTCCTCGCGGAGGGTGTCTGCCGGGGCTCGAGCTCCCGATAAGCGGCGAGCCCCGGCAGAGCTCTTTTTCGACGCGGGCTAGGCCACCGCGTCTTTGGCGTGTTCCGGAAGTGCGACCGTCGCCGCCACCACCGGGCGACCGAGTGCGCGATACTCCCAGCCGGCGTCACGGTACGCCGAGGCGTCGAGTGCGTGACGCCCGTCGACCACCTTGCGCTGACGAACCAGGCGACCGAGCACCTCCGGGTCGGCCTGACGGAACTCGTCCCACTCGGTGAGCAGCATCACGATGTCCGCGCCGTCGACCGCCTCGGCAAGCGAGTCGACATAGTCGAGGTCGGGGTAGGCGCGGTGGGCATTCGTGTTCGCCTCCGGGTCGTAGACGACGACCGTCGCGCCCTCGAGATAGAGCATCCGGGCCACGTCCAGGGCCGGCGCATCGCGGACATCGTCGGAGTTCGGCTTGAACGCTGCCCCGAGCGCGGCGATCCGCACTCCCAGCAGCCGACCGCCGGCCAGCTCGCGTGCCAGGTCGACGGTGCGACTGCGGCGACGCAGGTTGATCTCGTCGACCTCCTGCAGGAACGCGACCGCGTGGCCGATGCCGAGTTCTTCAGCGCGAGCTCGGAACGCCCGGATGTCCTTGGGAAGGCACCCGCCGCCGAAGCCCAGACCCGGCTTCAGGAACCGTGCGCCGATCCGGTCGTCGTAGCTCAGCGCCGCGGCCAGCAGGTTCACGTCTGCGCCGGTGACCTCACACACCTCGGCCATCGCGTTGATGTACGAGATCTTGGTGGCGAGGAACGAGTTCGCCGCCACCTTCACCAACTCAGCCGTCGCCGTATCGGCCACCACGACCGGCGTGCCGTCATCGAGGATGGGACGGAAAACGCGACGGAGTGTCTGCTCCGCCCACTCCGAACTGACCCCGAAGACCAGGCGATCCGGGTGAAGGGTGTCTTCGACCGCGAAACCTTCGCGCAAGAACTCGGGATTCCAGGCCAGTTCGAGCTGGTCGCCGATCGGCGACAACTCCTGCACCAGCGAGGTGAGCCGCTCTGCGGTTCCGATCGGCACCGTCGACTTGCCGACCAGGAGCGCCTTGCGCGTGATGCGCTTCGCGAGCTCGCTGAACGCCGAGTCGACGTAGGTCATGTCGGCAGCGTGCGACCCTGGGCGCTGGGGAGTTCCCACGCAGATGAAGTGCACGTCGCCGAACGCGGCCGCCTCGTCGAAGTCCGTCGTGAAACGGATGCGCCCGGAGTCGAGCGCCTCACGAAGCTTCTCGGGCAACCCCGGTTCGAAGAACGGCACCTCGCCGGCCGCGAGCTGCGCGACCTTCCGAGGGTCGACGTCGACGCCGAGCACGTCGAAGCCGAGCACGGCCATGCAGATCGCGTGAGTGGCGCCGAGGTAGCCGGTGCCGATGACAGTGATGCGGGGGGCGCCGATGTACGGCGTCTCCGGGTATTCGTGAGCCACATTGTCCTCCAGTCGGGGGGTGTTCCTGGACGGTGCAGCGCATTAATCGGGGTGGCGCTCTTCGTGCTATCCGGAGCAGGGCACATTGCTGAGACCTTCACCGGCAGCGGAAGCTGTGTTGTCGCACGCGACGCTGTTGGCGCGAGGAGGAGTCAAGGAGTAGCCGAAACCGGGGCCATTGACCTCGGCAGAATTGCCACGGAAGACGTTGCCGGTGCCCCAGCCGTCGACCACTTCGTGGGTCTGAAAGCCGTCACCGGGTGAGTTCTGGCCCGAGTTGCCCTCGATGAGCCAGTCGTTGCCCTTCACGTCGACCCACGAGTCCGCCTCGACGATGGCCGACCCGTCGAAGGTGTTGCCGCGCACGATGCCGTCACGGGTCCCCTCCTTGATGTCGATCGCCTCGGCGGTGGTGCCCGAGATCGTGTTCGCTTCGACGAGATTGCGATCCGACCTATCCGGTTCGCAGCCGGAGATGTCACACCAATTGCTCTCGGCTGTGCCGATGTACACGCCCTCGCCGAACTTCGGCTTGCGCAGCCCGGTCTCGAAGATCGTGTTGCCGATCACTCGGTTGTCGGTGCTCGTCCGGCGCAGGTGAACGGCCTCGTCTCCGATGTGGAACACGGTGAGGCCCTCGATCACTGAGCCGACGGTCCCGTCGGCCATCACGCCCTTCTGTCCGTTCGTCACGGTGAAGCCGAGAAGATGCCAATAGGAAACGCCGTCGAGATGGAAGACGTAGCCGTCCTCCGGGTCGCCACCGTCGAGAACGCTCTCGCTTGTTCCGCACAGGGTGATCAGAGCATCGGCCGTGCCCGAAACTGCCGCGACGAACTGTCCGACGTAGCGACCGGGGGCCAGAGCGATCACGTCGCCGGGGGCGGCATCCGCAAGTGCGTCGTGCAGCTGGACCGCGCTCGACACGACCACCCCATCCGGGCAATCGGTCACCGGCCCGGTCGAGCCCCCGGTCACAGCGGGTGACGGCGCGGGTGAATCCGGATCGGCACCCGCCCCATCCAGCTCCTCGGGAACGTTGCTCGGCACATTCGCCGCCACGACGAAGGCGATGACCGAGAGTGCGAGGACGGCGACGACGACGATCACCACGAGCCGGGTGACCCGTCCTGCCTCGGTCGGCTGGTCGCTCATGCGGCCTCCCGCCCACGCTCGGCGCGCTCGGCGCCACGGTCAGGGCGAGAGCGCAGGTCGTCGATGTCGAAGACCCCGCGCGAGTAGGTGCCGAGAGGAGCGTGGTCGGCGAACGGATCGCGGATCCCGCGCGCCCGCCTGCGGGCCCCCAGCGACACGAGCAGGATCAGCCCGATCAGCAGCCACAGCACCGTCAGCGGCTGGAACACGCTCCGCAACACCACGTCCAACGGCTTCGTGCTCTCCCAGCCCGAGACCTCGTTCGCCCGCACGGCGGCGCCGGTCGTCCGGGTGACATCGACAGCCGACGGGCCGGAACCGCTGATGCGGTTCTCCACCACGATGGACGCACCCGTCTCGCCGACCAGGGTGATGCCGTGGTTGGTCACCTCAGAGATGATGTTGCGCTGAAACGACCCTCCGGCGTCGGATGCAAAGATGCCGATCGGGGCGCCGCGCACCTCGTTCTGCTCGACCACGGCATCCACTGCTGAATCGCGGAGCGCGATCCCCTGCCGTGCCGACTGCAGCACCCGGTTGTCTCGAATCACCACACCGGTCGCACCGAAGGTGACCACGATTCCCATCTGGTTGTCGCTGACGGTGTTGTCGTCGATCGTGATGCCGTCGCCACCGACCACTTCGATGCCGTAGCGGCCGTTGCCCGTCGACGTGCTGTCGGTCACCTGGTTGTCGCCGTACGAGCCCGTGCCGATGCCGGTCGCGCTCGGGCCGTCGACCAGCGGGCGACCCTCGATCGTGATGCCGTTGCGTCCGTTGTCGACAGCGGTCAGCCCTGAGAGGACGATTCCAGTGGTGGCGCGAGCCAGATCGAACCCGTCCTGCGCGTTGCCGCGCGACTCGGTGCTCTCCACGCGGCTGTTCGTCACATCGCGGTGGAACACGAGGCCGTCGACGAGGCTGTCCTCGATCACCGACGCATAGATCTCGACGCGGTCGGAGTTGGTCACGAAGAGCCCGAACGCGTTGCGACTGAAGGTCACGTCGTGCACCACGCCCGACGCGAAACTGTCGGTCAGACCCGGTTCGAGGTCGAGGGTCGCGACCCCTCCATCGGCGGGGAGCAACTCGTCGAGCAGATCCCCGTCGGTGCCGGCCGGAGCATCGACGGGCTCACCGCTCGTCGCACCCAGCCCATCCGGTAGGACCGTTCCGGTGAACGCGACGCCGCCCGTGAGCCCGCTCCAGAAGCCGAGGTCTGAGAAGGTCGCGTTCTGCAGATCGGCGACACCGCCCGACACCCGGAGGTACGCGCGGCCGTCATCGGTCAGCAGGTCAGGTCGCTCGGCGACCGGGTCCCAGCTGGTCACCGGCAGTCTGGCGGCGTCAGAGCCTCGCACCGACAGCGATCCACCGTCCGTCACGATCGACACGAAACCGCTCGGGCTGGATGCCAAGCGCACCTCGGATCCCGCCGGTGCGGTGATGCGCAGGGTCGCGCCACGGGTGACGAGAATGTTCTCGCTGATCAGGAACGACCCATCGTCCTGCTGCACGACGGTGCGCGGCGCCAGTTCGGTCAGCTCAGAAAGGGTGTACGCGGAATCGCGTTCCGTCAGCACGAGGGTCGGCAGAGCGCCCTGCGACACCCGATAGGGCTGGCCGTTCGACGCGTCAGCGGCCGACACCTGCGAGTCGATCGCGTCGATGTCGATGATGCGCCGCTCCTCGGCAGCCACGAGTGCCGCCTCAGCCACCGGGTCGCCGGGGTACGCGTCGCCGGCGACGATCGGGTCATCGGCAGAGGCCGCTGTCGCGATCGAGGGCTGCGGACTCGCGGACGCGACCGTCGCCGTCAGCGGGACCAGCAGCATCCCGATCACCGTTGCGCACACCAGCCGGCGGATCATGCCGCCACCCCCACCGGTGCCGCCGCCAGTGTGCTGGCGGTCTGGCCGTCGCCGCCGAAGGAGTCGGCGTGACGGGTGAGCCAGCCCTGCTTGTTCATCGTGACAAACGCGTACAGCTTGATCGGCAGCGCGATGAAGATCACCACGAGGGCGACGAGCGGCAGAAGCAACAACTCACCGGGATGGCGACGCAGATGCGAGAAGCCCCGGATGCCGCGGCCGAGCAGCAGCCACGCCACGACGATCGTGATCCCCACCGTCGTCGGCTCGAGGCGGCCGAGCAGCAGGTACCCGATCGTGAAGCCCATCGTGACCGGAGTGAGCAAGATCTGCAGCACCGTGACCTTCGTCACAAACGGGACCCGCCAGAGCCACCCCTTCGCGATCGCGGTCAAGTAGCAGCGATAGCTGTTGCGGCTCCAGCGCACCCGCTGTTTCACGAACGCGCTGAACGTCGACGGGAACATCGACAGCGCTCGCGCCGAGCGCTGGTGCACCGTCTTGTAGCCCGAGGCCAGCACCAGCCAGGTGAGCCGGCCGTCGTCGCCCGACACGCAGCGCTTGCCGAGGAAGAACTCGTTCTCGAGGTGGTCGAGCACCGGCATGACCGCTGCGCGCCGGTACACGGCCGTCCGACCCGAGATGCACGGGACCGCGCCGGCGGCACCCATCGCGGGCACGTAGTTGTAGTACCGCAGGTTGACCAGCCAGTCGGCGATCCGGCGCCAGATGCTGCTGGTGCGCTGGTAGACGTTCTGCTGTGTCGACACACCGCCCACCGACTCGTCGACGAACGGCTTCTGCACCTCGACGAGCAGGCCGGGCTGCCACGAGGTGTCCGAGTCGGTGAGGATCAACAGCTCAGAGGTCGCCAGCCGGATGCCGACCCCGAGGGCGGAACGCTTGCCCACGTGCTCGAACAGGACGGGCCGGATGCGCTCGTCGCCGAGAGCGTCGATGCGCTCGTACGCCGTGGTGTCGGCGATGTCGAGCACGATGATGATCTCGTCGGGGTCCTGTGCGCGCCAGCTCTCGAGGCAGCGGAGCAGGATGTCGGGGTCCTCGTGATACGAGGGAACCACGACGGAGGTCGTGGTTCGGAAATCACTCTCGATGGGCCGGGCGCGTCCCGAGAGGATCGCGCGGTACGCCCACAGCGCCCAGACGACGATGCCGGCAGCGGCAAGCGGGAAGTACGGGGCGAGCGTGGCGAGGAAGTTGGCGATCGACCCGAAATCGATCGAGGCTCCGGCGGAGGCCGGGGCAGTGGGCATGAATCCGAACATCGGGACGCTGGGCATCGGGGGCTCTGCTTTCGGTGCGGGGAATGGGGGAACACCTATTTCCCAGCCGACGCGAAGAGCGCAGCGTAATCCCCGTTGACCGGAGCCCATGGAGTCGAGAAAACAGTTTCGGGGAAATCTCGACTGACGGCCTCACCGGCTGATGGCCTCGAATGCCCCCCAAAAGCGGGACCGGGTCAAGGGCGCGTGAGCAGTGTTTACCGCTCGTTCATCGGGCGAAACCGCCCGGAAACATGACCGAGCCTCGAATCGGGCGCCGAATCACACCAGGTCGGCGTCGAGGCGGCGGTTCATAATCGCTGCCTCACGATGCTCGGGAAGCTCGCAGACGTCGCCGTCGCAGGATGCCGCCTCTGCGTCACCGAGGATCTGCAGTTGGGGGGTGGTGTCCGTCATGCGGCGGGCTCCTTCGCGTCTCGCACCTGTTCGAGCACGTTAGCGAATGTGGCGGTCTCCTGTGCGCCGGACACCCCGAACCGGCCATCGAATACGAAGAACGGGACGCCATTGATGCCGAATGCGGCAGCCTGGGCGACGTCGGCTTTCACGTCGGCGAGGTGGCGGTTGCTCTCGAGTGCGTCACGCACGTCGGCGGAGTCGAGCCCGTGCGCCGCCGCGAGTTCGACGAGGTCGTCGATGCGGCCCACGTGGCCACCGTCGACGAAGTAGCTCTTCAGCAGAGCCTCTTTGAGCTCGAGCTGGCGTCCGTGCGCCTTCGCGTAGTGCAGGAGTTCGTGCGCCTTCACCGTGTTGGTCTGGTGCATGTGCTCGTAGTCGTACTCGAGGCCGACGCTGGCCGCGATGCCCGCGACCCGGTCGATCATCTGCTCCACCTGCGGCATCGGCAGCCCCTTGCGCTCGGCGAGGTACTCCGCCGGGGTGCCGTCGTAGTCGACGGGGGTGTCGGGCGCGAGCTCGAACGAGTGGTACTCGACCTCGACCTCACCGTCGAACGCAGCCGCGGCCGCCTCGAACTTGCGCTTGCCGATGTAGCACCACGGGCACTGCACGTCCGACCAGATGTCGACCTTGATGGGATTCGTCACTGAGAGGGCAACGGTGCAGGCGCCGCCAGCATTCCGCCGAGGGTCGCGAGCTTGCGGCGCCGCGCCAGACGGTCGATCCAGAAGACCCAGGCGACCGTGGTGACCAGAGTGATCGCGAGGCTGACGATGTTGGTCGCTACGTCGGGGCTGCCCGTGGTCGGGTTCACCGTTGTTCCCTGAACCCCCGACGCGAGCACGATGAACGCGGCGATGTTGTTCACCGAGTGCAGCGCGATCCCGGCCTCAAGGCCACCGGTGCGCGAGGCGATGACGGCGGCGCCGAACCCGAAAATCGCCACGCTGGCGATTCCCCACGCGTCGTACGCGTGTCCGGCGGCGAACAGGATCGTCGTGATCACCCAGCCGAGCGGCGCGAACCGCACCCACGACCCGAAGGTCTGCGCCAGCATCCCGCGGAACACGTACTCTTCGGCCGCAGCCTGCACGGGCGTGACGATCAGGATGACGGCCACACAGATCAGGAACAGAACCGGTTCGGTGGTCATCGGCCCCACCGGGGCGGCACCCATCGCGAACGAGATGCCGAACGGGATCACGAACGCGGCGGCGACCGTGGCGAACGCCGGAATCAGGCTCACCGCGAACCAGCGCCACCGGATGCGGAACGCGACCGAGTGCCGCACCCCCAGCGGGCGCAACCCCGCCACAAGCTGCCCGACGAGCGCGGACGGCAGCATCAGCGCGACCGACCCGAGCGCGAGAAGCAGCTTGAACGGCGACGCCGCGTCGATCTCGATCAGCCGGTAGAGCGCCTCGGTCACTTCGTCAGGCGTGCCGGTGAGGTCGATTGAGCCGTCGACGGCCGCGAACCCGACGAAGAATCCGACGAAGATGGTCGACAGCGCGAGGTAGACGGCGCCGCCGACGCCGAGGGCGATGAGCGGTCGCCACCAGCGGAAGCCGGCGAGCCCGCGGTAGAGGCGGTGCCACGGGAGCGGCCCGGCGGTCAGTGGAGGCCGCAGGGATCGCGGGACATGCACCGGCGCCGGAGGCACCCAGCCCTGCGGCGTCGGGATCCAGCCGGGCGGCGGAGTCCACGGGGCCGCCGGCTGCGAGGGCACGACCGGCACCGCGTGCGGGAGGGGCGGACCCGTCGGAGGCGGCGGCTGGGTCATGCGGTCACGCCCCGAGCAGCCGTTCGGCCAGGTAGCTCACGAGGCCGTCGAGCGGCACCCGCTCTTGCGACATGGTGTCGCGTTCACGCACGGTGACGGCCCGGTCGTCGAGCGTGTCGAAGTCGACGGTCACCGCGAACGGCGTGCCGATCTCGTCTTGACGGCGGTAACGCCGCCCGATGGCGCCGGCATCGTCGAACTCGATCATCCAGTGCTTGCGCAGGGTGTCGGCCAGTTCTTTGGCGACAGGCGAGAGCTGCTCGTTGCGCGACAGCGGCAGCACCGCAACTTTCACGGGCGCGAGGCGACGGTCGAGGCGCAGCACGGTGCGCTTGTCGACGCCGCCCTTCGTGTTCGGCGCCTCGTCTTCGGCATACGCGTCGACGAGGAAGACCATCAGCGCACGGGTGAGCCCGAACGCCGGCTCGATCACGTACGGGATCCAGCGTTCGTTCTTGGTCTGGTCGAAGTACGACAGATCGGTGCCCGACTTCTCGGAGTGGGTCTTCAGGTCGAAGTCGGTGCGGTTCGCGACGCCCATCAGCTCGCCCCACTCGTTGCCCTGGAAGCGGAACTTGTATTCCAAGTCGACGGTGCGCTTCGAGTAGTGCGACAGCTTCTCGGCGGGGTGCTCGAACCGCCGCAGGTTCTCGCGGGCGATGCCGAGGTCGAGGTACCACGCCTCGGCGGCGTCGATCCAGTACTCGAACCAGGTCTCGTCGGTGCCCGGCTCGACGAAGAACTCCATCTCCATCTGCTCGAACTCGCGCGTGCGAAAGATGAAGTTGCCGGGCGTGATCTCGTTGCGGAAGCTCTTGCCCACCTGTGCGATGCCGAACGGCGGCTTCATGCGTGCCGATGACAGCACGTTGGCGAAGTTGACGAAGATGCCCTGCGCTGTCTCGGGTCGCAGGTACGCCATCCCCTCTTCTTCTTCGACCGGGCCGAGGAACGTCTTCAGCAAGCCCGAGAAGTTGCGCGGCTCGGTCCACGACCCGGGCTGGCCGGTGTCGGGGTCGTTGA
>JBDTQN010000047.1:0-12402 GCA_039932215.1 Pseudolysinimonas sp.
CGGAGTCAGCCGGCGCCTTCGCCTTGAACTCACCGGTGCGGTAGAACTGGAACGCCTTGGCGACCTTCTCGGGTGCGCCCGCCACCACCAGCGTGTCGCCCGGGAAAACCTTGAAGTCCTCGTCGGGCGCCGGGTTCGCGGTGTCGCTGCGCACGATCGCCACCACAGTGACGCCGGGCAGGCCACGGGTCGTCATGCTGCCGAGCGGCTGGCCGGCAATGTGGTCGTCGTAGTCGACGTGGAACCAGTCGATCGAGAGACCGGGGATCTGGTCGAGGCCGCTGAGCGACTCGGTGATGCGGGTTCCGCCGAGCAGTTCGGCGAGAGTGTGTGCCTCGTCTTCGTCAAGACGGAGGGAGACCTTGCGGGCGTGATCGGTGTCTTCAGCGTCGGCGAAGGTGATCAGGTCGCTGTTGCCCGAGCGGTGGGTGATGACGCCCACTTTGCCACCGTCATCGGTGACGAAGGTGTGCAGCACCCCGACACCGGGGAGCTTGACCCTGCGTACGTCGACCATGCCTCCATTTTAGGTCCGACCGTCAGTGAATGCTTTCCACGTCGGGCACCTGTAAGCGAACAGCGTCGGCGCTCGCGTCATCCGGTTGCTCCTGCGAAGCTCGCTCGGCCTCGACGCGGGCGATGTAGTTGGCGGTCTCGGCATCGATGCGCGCCGCGTCCCAGCCCAGCGCCTCGCCCATCAGTTGCGCGGCGACCGGCGCGGCTGAGACGCCACGGTCCCAGGCCTCGATCGAGATGCGGGTGCGGCGCGCCAGCACGTCTTCGAGGTGCAGGGCACCCTCGTGCGTCGCCGCGTAGACCACCTCGGCCTGGATGTAGTCGTCGGCACCGGGCAGCGGCTCGATCAGTTCGGGTCGCTCGCGCAGGATGTCGAGGAGCTCGTCGGTCATCACGCCGTACCGGTTGAGCAGATGCTCGACCCGCACCTTGTGCACCCCGAACGCCTTGGCGATCTTGCTGCGCTTGTTCCAGGCCGCCTCGTAGCCCTCGGCGCCGAGGAGCCCGATGTTCTCGGTGACGCTGTCGCTGATCTTTCCGTCGAGGGCGGCGACGGCCTCGTCGATCGCATCCTTCGCCATCACCCTGTAGGTGGTCCACTTTCCGCCCGCGACCACCACGAGTCCGGGTACCGAGTGAGCGACGATGTGTTCGCGGCTGAGCTTGCTGCTCTCTTCGCTCTCGCCCTCGAGCAGCGGGCGCAGGCCGGCGTACACGCCCTCGACGTCGTCACGGGTGAGGGGCACCGCGAGCACCTCGTTCACCTTCTCGAGCAGGTAGTCGATGTCGGCGGCCGTCGCGGCCGGATGGGCCTTGTCGAGGTTCCAGTCGGTGTCGGTCGTGCCGATCAGCCAGTGACGCCCCCAGGGGATGACGAACAGCACGCTCTTCTCGGTACGCAGCAGCAGCCCCACCTTCGACTGGAACCGGTCGCGCGGCACGACCAGGTGCACGCCCTTCGACGCCCGCACCTTGAACTGCCCGCGCTCGCCCACCATCGCCTGGGTCTCATCTGTCCACACGCCGGTGGCGTTGACGACCTGTTTGGCGAGGATCTCGAAGTGCTCGTCGGTCTCGAGGTCGTGCGCCTTCACGCCGACCACGCGCTGCCCGACCTTCACGAAGCCTTCGACCTTGACGCGGGTGGCGACGTGGGCACCGTAGAAACTGGCGGTGCGCGCCAGGTTGGCGACGTAGCGGGCGTCGTCGACCTGCGCGTCCCAATAGGTGAGACCGCCGGTGAAGGCGTCCGGATGCAGCGACGGAGCCGCGCGCAGCAGTTGACGCTTAGTGAGGTGGCGGTGATGGGGCACGCCGGGCGGACGCAGGCCGGTGTAGCTGAACAGGTCGTACAGGGTCATTCCGGCGCCGATGTAGAAGCGCTCGAAAATCGGCTTGGTGAGCGGGTAGAGGAATCGCACCGGCTTGACCAGGTGCGGGGCGATGCGCTGCAGCAGCAGGCCGCGTTCGATGAGGGCCTCGCGCACCAGGCGGAAGTCGAGCTGCTCCAGGTAGCGGATGCCCCCGTGCACGAGCTTCGAACTGCGGCTGCTGGTACCGGACGCCCAGTCTCGCGCCTCCAGCATCCCGACCCGCAGACCCCGCGTGACCGCGTCGAGCGCCGAACCGGTGCCGACGATGCCACCGCCGATGACGAGCACATCGAGTTCTTTCTCGCGCATGTTGCGCAGCGCGGACTCGCGTTCGGCGGGCCCGAGCTTGTTCGAGCGGGTGACGGACTTGCGGCTGACGGCCATGCTCTGAGCCTAAGTTGCCCGCTGTCGTGATACTCTCTCCGATATGGAGATTTCCCGACTTAGAAACAGTTTGCCGTTCGCGTCGGTGCTCGGCGCCGTTGTCTTCACGCTCGGCTGGATCGTGCTCGGCGCGATCAGCCCCGGCTACCGCCTGTTCGACCTGATTATCGATCCGTACTCTCCGATCGCGCAGCCGATCAGCGGGCTCGGTCTCGGCGTGACCGGGCCCTACATGAACGCGGCCTTCATCGTCGCCGGGCTGCTCGTCGCAACGGGCGCCATTGCATCCATCGGCCGGCTGTCGGCGTCGAGGCTCGCCACCGCCGGCCTGGTGCTGATCGCGATCATGGGCGTCGGCATGATCGTCGACGGCATCTTCACCCTCGAGTCGGTAATGCTGCACCTGCTCGGGTTCGTGCTCGCCGTGCCGGTGCTGGCGATCGCGTTCGCCCTGCTGGCGATCGCCGTGCCGCGGCTCCGCGTGCTGCTCATCATCGGGTTGGTCGCGACGCTCGCGCTCTTCGCGCTGTTCATGGTCACGTTCGACCCGTACAGCGCCGGCGACAATGCCGGGATGTCGGGGCTGATTCAGCGAGTTCTGGTCACCGTCGCACTCGCGACGGTCAGCGTGGTGGCCATCGCTTCTGCGCGGCAACGGGCGGTCGCCGCCACAGAGCCCAGATGACCATCGCTCCGAAGAAGGCGGCCGCGCCGACGTCGGCGATCGCCCAATCAGCAGTTGCCGACGGCTGCTGAGGTGCGGGCTCGCGACTCATCGGACGGACATGGCTATTCAGGCTGGGCGAATCGCAACTGGTTGTGGAACGGGTCCCCCAACGAGAACCCCGGTCCGCCCGGTCCGTGCTTCTCGAAGCCGGGGCGCTGGTGCAGCAGATCGAACGGCAGCGCCATGAGCTCGTCGTGCAGAACTCGAACGTCGTCCACGGCGATCCAGACGACCCCGCCCGGACTGCCGTCGCCGTAGTGCTCGCTCAGATGCAGCGTGAACTCGTCGCGGCTGACTTGAAAATACAGCGGCAGATCGGGCTCGAAACGGTGCTCCCAGTCGATGGTCATTCCGAGCGCGTCGACGTAGAACCGGCGCGCGATCTGCTCGTCGAAGATGCGCAGAACCGGGATACCGTGGTGAATCACCATGGCTCAGGCCTGGTGATACGGCGCGATGACGACCTCGACGCGCTGGAACTCCTTCAGGTCGGAATACCCGGTCGTCGCCATCGAGCGCCTCAGCGCGCCGATCAGGTTGACCCGTCCGTCGGCGGTCTCGGCGGGGCCGAACAGCAGTTGCTGCAAGGGTGCGGCGGTGCCGACCTGCATGCGGCGGCCACGCGGAAGTTCTGCGTGATGCGTCTCGGAACCCCAGTGCCATCCGCCACCGGGTGCCTCTTCGGCCCGCGCCAGCGTCGAGCCCAGCATGACCGCGTCGGCGCCCATCGAGATCGCCTTCACGATGTCGCCGCTGGTGCCCAGGCCGCCGTCCGCGATGACGTGAACATAGCGTCCGCCCGACTCGTCGAGGTAGTCGCGGCGAGCGCCCGCGACGTCGGCGACCGCGGTCGCCATCGGGGCATGGATGCCGAGGGTGCTTCGTGTGGTCGACGCGGCCCCGCCGCCGAAGCCGACCAGCACGCCCGCAGCGCCGGTGCGCATCAGGTGCAGGGCGGCGGTGTACGTCGCCGCCCCTCCGACGATCACCGGAACGTCGAGCTCGTAGATGAACTTCTTCAGGTTCAGCGGCTCGACGGTCTTGCTCACATGCTCGGCAGAGACCGTGGTGCCGCGGATCACGAACAGGTCGACCCCGGCATCCACCACCGTCTGGTAGTGCTCCTGCGTGCGCTGCGGGCTCAGCGCGCCGGCGACGGGTACGCCGCTGGCACGGATCTCGGCGAGCCGCTCTTTGATGAGGGCCGGCTTGATCGGCTCGGCATAGATCGCCTGCATGCGCTTCGTCGCATCTTCATCGGACAGCCCGCGGATCTCTTCGAGCACCTTCGCCGGGTCGTCGTAGCGTGTCCAGACGCCCTCGAGGTCGAGCACCCCGAGGCCGCCGAGCTGGCCGATCGCGATCGCTGTCGCGGGGCTGACCACCGAGTCCATCGGCGCCGCGAGCACGGGCATCGAGAAGGTGAAGGCGTCGATCGTCCAATTGACGCTCACGTCTTGAGGGTCGCGCGTGCGCCTGCTCGGCACGATCGCGATGTCGTCGAAGGCGTACGCCCGCTTGGCGCGCTTGGCGCGGCCGATCTCGATGTCGCTCACCCGAGTACCCTACCGAGCGCGCACCACGCGCTTCTCGTCCCAGACCGGCTCGTCGGATTCGTAGACCCGCCCGTCGGAGCCGAACACCAGGAACCGGTCGAAGGACCGCGCGAACCACCGGTCGTGTGTCACGGCCAGCACCGTGCCCTCGAACCGGTCCAACGCATCCTGCAGCGCCTCAGCCGAGACGAGATCGAGGTTGTCGGTCGGCTCGTCGAGCAGCAGCATCGTGACACCGCTGAGTTCGAGCAGCAGGATCTGCAGCCGCGCCTGCTGCCCGCCACTGAGGCTCTCGAAGACCTGCTCGGCCTGTTCCACGAGTCCGTAACGGTTGAGCGCGCGGCTCGCCTCCTCACGCCCCCGCCCCGCGCGGTTGTCGTCGCCGCGGAACAGGATCTCCAGCAGCGTGCGACCCAGTAGCTCGGGATGCTCGTGCGCCTGGGCGAACCAGCCAGGCACCACCCTCGCACCCAGTTTCGCGACACCCGTGTGGGCGACCGGGTCGAGGGTCTGCCCGACGGTGGTGAGGTGGCCGGCCGTCACATCCGGGTCGCTGCCGCCGAGCGCGAGCAGCCGCAAGAAATGCGACTTGCCCGAGCCATTGCTGCCCAGCACCCCGACCCGTTCCCCGAACCACACCTCGAGGTCGAACGGCTGCATGAGGCCGGTCAGTTCCAGCTGCGTGCAGACCAGGGCTCGGCGACCCGTGCGCGAGCCGCCCAGTCGCATGGCGAGATCCTGTTCGAGGGGGCGCGCCTGCGGCGGACCGACCTCCTCGAACTTGCGCAAGCGGGTCTGCGCCGCGCGGTACCGGCTCGCGAACCCATCGTTCGCCGTCGCCTTGACCTTCAGGGTGGCCACCAGCTGGATCAGCTTGGCGTGCTGCTCGTCCCAGCGGCGCTTCAACTCGTCGAGTCGGCTCATGCGTTCGGCGCGCGCCTCGTGATAGTTGCCGAAGCCGCCGCCGTGGGTCCAGGTGGCGTTTCCGGCTGCCCCGAGCTCGAGCGTGATGATGCGATCGGCCGCCTGCGCGAGCAGTTCGCGATCGTGGCTGACCAACAGCACCGTCTTCTGCGTCTCGCGCAGGGCGTTCTCGAGCCAGCGCTTGCCGGGCACATCGAGGTAGTTGTCGGGCTCGTCGAGAAGCAGCACCTGGTCGGGGCCGCGCAGCAGCGCCTCGAGGGCGAGCCGCTTCTGCTCGCCGCCGCTCAGGCTGGTGACCTGGCGGTACTTCGCGCGTTCGAACGGGATGCCGAGGGCCGCGATCGTGCACTGGTCCCAGAGGGTCTCGTGGTCGTAGCCTCCCGCGTCGGCGTAGTCGGCGATCGCCGTCGCATAGGCCATCTGGTGAGGAGTGGTGTCCGCCTCGATCAGCGCCTCCTCGGTGGCGTCGAGCCGGCGTGCGGCCTCGCGCACGGTCGGCGGAGCGACGCTGATCAGCAGTTCGCGCACCGTCGTGTCGTCGCGCAGGTGGCCGACGAACTGGTCCATCACCCCCAGGCCGCCATCGATCGACACGACCCCGGCATCCGGTCTCTGCTCGCCCCGGATGATGCGCAGCAGCGTCGTCTTGCCCGCGCCATTTGCACCGATGAGCGCGCTCGTCGCCCCGTCGCCGACCCGGAAACTGACCTCGTCGAGCAGAGGACGGCCGTCGGGCAGGGTCAACGACACGTTGCTCACGTCGATGTAGCCCATGGTCGCGTGCCTCCCGGTCCCGTTGTGCGCAAAGCCGACCAGGCTACAGCAGGGCGGCGGCGCACGAAAGAATAGGACCATGCACGTAGAAGCCGAGCCCCTCGACCGACTTCGGCGGCGCACCTCGGCCAAGTGGCAACTTTTCCCGCCGGACGTGCTGCCGCTGTTCGTCGCCGAGATGGACTACCCGCTCGCGCCGGCGATCGCGCAGCGGATGCACGAACTGATCGACCTGAACGACTCGGGCTACGTGACCCGGCCCGACGAGCTGGGGGTCGCGTTCGCCGGCTTCGCGGAGCGCCGGTGGGGCTGGCGACTCGACCCGGCGCATGTGCGCACCACCACCGACGTGAGCGTCGGCATCGTCGAGACGCTGCGCGGCGTGATCGCCCCCGGCGACGGCATCGTCATCTCGTCACCCGTGTACGCGCCGTTCGGCGATCTGGTGCGCGAGGCCGGTGGTGTCGTGGTCGATGTCCCGCTGGCCGACGATCACGCGTTCGATCTGACCGCGCTCGATGCGGCGCTGGCGGCCGGTGCCCGCGCCATCCTGATCAGTAATCCGCACAACCCGCTCGGGCACCCGCACTCGGCGGCATCACTTGAAGCGCTCGCGTCGTTGGCCGCTGCGCACGGGGTGTGGGTGGTGAGCGACGAGATCCATGGCCCGCTCGTGCACGCCGGGCACGAGTTCACGCCGTTCCTGTCGGTATCGGATGACGCGCGCCGCTGGGGCGTGACCGTCACCTCTGCGAGCAAGGCCTTCAACCTCGCCGGGTTCAAGTGCGCGCTGATGGTCGCCGCATCCCCCGAAGCGCTCGCCGTGCTCGACGGCATGTACGACGAGGTCGCGTTCCGCACCAGCATCGTCGGGTACCACGCCTCGGTCAGCGCGTTCACCGAGGCGGATGACTGGCTCGACGGCGCGATCGCCGCGGTCGATCGCTCGAGCGCCCTGCTCACGACCCTGCTGACCGAGCACCTGCCGGAGGTGCGCTACGTCCCTCCGCGCGCCTCGTACCTGGCGTGGCTGGACTTCAGGCAGCTCGGCTGGGGTGACGATCCGGCCGCTCGCGCGCTCGACGTCGCTCGGGTCGCGCTGAACCCCGGCCTGGAGTTCGGACCCTCGGGCGCCGGTTTCGCCCGCCTGAACCTCGCGTGCTCTCCCGAGGTGCTGACCGAGGCGGTGCGGCGCCTCGCCGTCGCGCGCTAGCGGCGCGAGCCGCGCCTGCGCCCGCGTTCCGGGCGAGTTCGGCCGATCCGGACCAGTTCGGACGCCCGGAACCGCCGAACTCGCCCGTCAACGCACGCTCCGTCGAGTCGTGGGGAGCCCCGTCGGCAGCAGGATCGGATTGAGGCCGTAGGGCTTCCACGCGGTCGACCACCCCCATCGGACGACCCGGTGTCCGAGCGCACGCAACCTGTCCTCGCGGCGCTTCTCATCGATGACGACCTCCGCAGGAGTCCGTGTACCGGCGAACTCTTCTCTGAGGTACTTGCCGACGCCGTCGAACTCCCCGATCAAGCGATGATCCGGCCACCAGAAGTCCACGTACCCGATGAGTCCCGCTCCGTCGCAGAATTCCTGCTGCAGATGGGGCATCGGGAACCCGAGTTCGAACAACCGGACACGGCTCAGGCTCTCGCCCGGCGAGGCGGCATCGCCGTCGGCGAACTCGATCGCGCGGCGCGCGCGGCGCAACCCTTGCCGTACGCCGAGTTCGTCGAGCTTCGCAATAACGTCGGCGCGGGCTATCGAATGCTTGCGGAACGCCCAGTCGAGCACGCCGACAGCCGTGACGAAGGGGGAATCGACGGCGACATCCGCAAGTGTGCGGACGAGAGTCGTCAGTCGAAGCTCACCACGTGTCTCGAGGTCAGTCATCAGGTGGGGGGTCGCGTGCTTGCGAAACCGATGCTCGGTGCGGGTACCCGCCGCGGGTGTGGCCAGCACGTGTACGAGCTTGGGGAGAGGGCCGATGATCGGCGCCCCCTGTATCGCCGCGGCCGATATATGGCTCACGATGGGGTTGGTGCGGCTCGACACGCTCGCACCTAGGACGCCGTACACGTAGCGCTCGGCCTCGCTGAGCTCGTTCCAGCGCTGGGCGTCGGCGTACACCCCGCGATGCGGCCGAACGAGACGACCGCGCTCGACCGCATGAGTGTACGCACGGGGATCATCGCCGAAGGCGCGGACGTCCCGCGCGAAGGTCAAGAACGAGGAGTCAAGATCCATATACGCATCGTTCCCCCGAAGATGCGCACCGGGGAGCGCTGACCGCGGTCCAGGGGTCTCGCCCAGAGCCGGCATCCCGTGAAGGAGAAGTCCCATCGGACGAAGCCGGGCGACTTCGGCTGATCCGAGCGTCCGAACCCGCCCCGTTCAGCCGAACTGGCCCGGATTCGGGCCCGCGGGGGCGGGGGCGCCGCTAGCGCGAGTAGTTCGGCGCCTCGACCGTCATCTGGATGTCGTGCGGGTGCGACTCTTTCAGCCCGGCGGCGGTGATACGCACGAACTTGCCGAGCGACTTGAGCTCGGGGATCGTGCGCGCACCCACATAGAACATGCTCTGCCGCAGGCCGCCGACCAGCTGGTAGACGGTGGCCCCGAGTGCTCCGCGATACGGCACGCGACCCTCGATGCCCTCGGGGATCAGCTGCGCATCTGAGGGCACATCGGCCTGGAAGTACCGGTCGCGCGAGTACGACGTCTTCTTGCCTCGATCTGACAGCGCCCCGAGCGAACCCATGCCGCGGTAGTTCTTGTACTGCTTGCCGTTGGCGTAGACCAGGTCGCCGGGCGCCTCGTCGGTTCCGGCGAGCAGCGACCCGAGCATGACGGTGTCGGCACCGGCGACGAGCGCCTTCGCAATGTCGCCCGAGTACTGCAGTCCGCCGTCGGCGATGACGGGGATGCCGGTCTCGCGAGCGGCGAGAGAGGCTTCGTACACCGCGGTGACCTGCGGCACGCCGACTCCGGCCACCACGCGGGTGGTGCAGATGGAGCCGGGACCGACACCCACCTTGATCGCGTCGGCCCCGGCATCCACCAGTGCCTGCGCGCCCGAGCGGGTCGCGACGTTGCCGCCGATGACGTCGACCCCGGCGAACGCGGAATCGGCCTTCAGGCGCCGGATGATGTCGAGCACCCCGGCAGAGTCGCCGTTCGCGGTGTCGACCACGATCACGTCGACCCCGGCGTCGAGCAGGCTGCCGGCGCGATCCCACGCGTCGCCGAAGAAACCGATCGCCGCGCCGACGCGCAGCCGCCCCGAGTCGTCTTTTGTCGCGTGCGGGTACTTCTCGGTCTTCTCGAAATCTTTGACGGTGATCAGTCCGGCGAGGCGGCCGGCCTTGTCGACCAGCGGCAGCTTTTCGATCTTGTGCTGAGCCAGGATGGCCACGGCGTCATCGGGGTCGATGCCCTCGGGTGCCGTGATCAGCGGGGCCTTGGTCATCACGTCGCGGACGAGCGTCGTCGCCGCCTCGAACGACGACACGAAGCGCATGTCGCGGTTGGTGATGATGCCGACCAGCTTGCCGTCGCCTTCGACGACCGGCACGCCCGAGATGCGGAACTGGCCGCACAGCGCGTCGACCTCGGCCACGGTCGCATCGGGGGTCGTGGTCACCGGGTTGGAGATCATGCCCGACTCCGAGCGCTTGACCTTGTCGACGTGAGCGGCCTGATCGGCGATGGAGAGGTTGCGGTGCAGCACCCCGAGCCCGCCCTGACGTGCCATCGCGATCGCCATGCGCGACTCGGTCACGGTGTCCATGGCCGAGGAGACGAGCGGTGAGCTGACGACGATGCGGCGAGTGAGACGCGATGACGTGTCGGCTTCGCTCGGGATCACGTCGGTGTGACCGGGCAGCAGCATCACGTCGTCGTAGGTGAGGCCGACGAATCCGAAGGGGTCGGGCTGGTCCATGTGGTTCCCCGTGAGTCAATGAAGAAGCGGATGTGAACCTGGCTGCGCCGATGAAGCCCGGTGATCAATCTTAAGCCGTTTTGCAGTCCGGACATTCCGCTCCATACTTACGAAGTCGAACGTGTCGCCGTGGTCCCGTGAAACAAGCGGAAACACGAAGGCAACATACGATCGGTAACGTCAAAGCCGACGAACCCCACCAGGGCTCCGTCGTGCGTACCCGACATCTTGGAGGTTCGGTGGCAACCACCCGAACGGCGCCCGCCGCACGAGCGCCCCGGACGATCGGGGTGCTGCTCGCGTTGTTCGCGGCGCTCTTCGCGGTCTTCCTGATGACAGCGGGGCCCGCTGCGGCGGCAACCGCCACGCCGTCCGCCGACGGCGACCCGTACCGCGTCAGCGGCAACGTGCAGCTCGACGGCGAACCGCTCGAGGGTGTGCACCTCATCATCGACGGTCCGGGCGGCAAGCAAGAGGTCGAGACCGACGCGAACGGGCAGTGGAAGGTCAGCGTTCCCGAGAAGGACACCTACTCGGTGACCCTCGACGAAGACACCCTCCCGACCGGCATCGCCGTCGTCGACCCCGAAGACGACTCCCCCAACGTGAAAGAGGCGGTGGTCGGGGCCGGTGGCCGCGTCACCGTCAACTTCTTCATCGGTGAGGGCACCCGCAACGTCACCAGCTTCTTCGACCAACTCGTGCAGCGACTCGTCAACGGCCTCAGCTTCGGCCTGATGCTCGCGCTCGCCGCGGTCGGCCTGTCGCTGGTGTTCGGCACGACCGGCATCTCGAACTTCGCGCACGCCGAGATGGTGACCTTCGGGCCCATCGCGGTCGCAGCGCTCGTCGGTGTCGGCACGGTGAATCTGCCGCTCTACGTCGCGATCCCGCTCGGGGTCATCCTCAGCGCGGGCCTCGGCCTGCTGCTCGATGTCATCCTGTGGCGGCCGCTGCGCCGGCGCCGGGTCGGCGTGGTGCAGTTGATGATCGTGAGCATCGGCCTCTCGCTGACGCTGCGCTACATCTACCAGTTCTTCATCGGCGGCGGCACGACCCAGTTGCCGTTCTCGTCGACCGAGAAGATCCCGCTGTTCGGCGTGGTGAAGATGAGCGTGGTCGACATGGCCAGCTTCGCCATCTGCATCGTGGTCATCATCGCTTTCGCGCTCTGGCTGACCTACTCCCGCACGGGCAAGGCGACCCGCGCCATCTCTGACAACTCCTCGCTCGCGGCCGCCTCCGGCATCGACGTCGACAATGTGGTCCGGGTCATCTGGGTCGTCGCGGGCGGCCTCGCCGGTCTCGCCGGCATCCTGTACGCGTACTTCCGCCCCGGTCTCAAATGGGACATGGGCGCCCAGGTGCTGCTGCTGATGTTCGCGGCCGTCACCCTGGGTGGCCTCGGCACCGCGTTCGGCGCCCTGGTCGGCTCGATCGTCGTCGGACTCCTGGTCGAGGTATCCACACTGTGGATACCGTCCGACCTCAAATACGCGGGGGCTCTGGTCGTGCTGATCGTGATCCTGCTGTTCCGCCCTCAGGGCATCCTCGGCCGCCGCGAGAGAATAGGTTAGGCGCCCCCCCATGGACTGGCTTCAGATCCTCAGCAACTCGGCTTCTTCGATCCTCTCCCCGGCGACGATCGCGTACGCGCTCGCCGCGCTCGGCCTCGCCGTGCACTTCGGGTACGCGGGACTTCTCAACATGGGTATCGCGGGCTTCATGGCGCTCGGCGCCTACGGCTACGCGATCTCGATCCTCACGTTCCACTTCCCCTGGTGGGGTGGCGTGCTGGTCGGTATGGGCGCCGCGGCGATCTTCGCACTGGTGCTCGGCATCCCGACCCTGCGGTTGCGCGGCGACTATCTCGCCATCGTGACGATCGCGGCGGCGGAGGTGGTGCGCCTGTTGTTCCTGACGACGACGTTCGATGCCGTCACCGGCTCCGCGGACGGCCTCAGCGGCTACCACACCAGCTTCCGTGCCTCGAACCCGATCCCCGAGGGCAGCTACGGCTTCGGCCCGTTCGTCTACAACAGCGTCGACTGGTGGGTGCGCATCCTGGGGCTGGTGGCCCTGGCGCTCGCCGCACTGACGGTGTGGCGGCTCATGGCGAGCCCGTGGGGCCGCGTGCTCAAGGGAATCCGTGAAGACGAGGATGCCGTGCGCGCCCTCGGCAAGAACGTGTTCCAGTACAAGATGCAGGCTCT
>JBDTQN010000048.1:0-12352 GCA_039932215.1 Pseudolysinimonas sp.
CGCCCAGTACACGAGCGACCCGGTCTTCCGTGCGCTCGTCGACGCGCGCGTGAGCGGACGTCGGGACGGCAGCATCCCTCCCCCGCCGAAGGTCCGTGTCACGCCGGGCGCGATCCGCACCCTGCTCGGAATGAAGCGACGCGGCGTGCGTCGCGAAGACGCCGAGCTGTTTCTCGAGGTCTTCACCCGCCAGGGACTGCAATGGGCTGACCTGGCGTTCCTGCGGGAACGCACGAAACTGCCGATCGTGCTCAAAGGGATTCAGCATCCGGATGACGCCCGCCTCGCGCGGGACGCCGGCGTCGACGGCGTCGTGGTCTCCAATCACGCGGGGCGCCAGATCGACGGCGCCATCGGGTCGCTCGAGGCTCTTCCCGGCGTGGTCGAGGCGGTCGGCGACGACCTGACCGTGCTCTTCGACAGCGGAGTGCGTGGGGGCGCCGACGTGGTGCGTGCTCTGGCCCTGGGCGCCCGCGCCGTGCAGGTCGGCAGACCGTGGGTGTACGCGATGGCGATCGCGGGCGAGGAGGGCGCTCGCGAGGCGCTTCGCAACATCCTCGCCGAGTTCGATCTCGTGCTCGGACTCAGCGGTCACCGGCGGGTGGCCGACCTGACCCCCGACATCGTGGTCCGATGACCCGCCCCCGCATCGGCACGGTGTTCCTGCCTACCTGGGCGCCCGAGCAGCTCAAGCCGGTGGCCCGCGCCGCGGAGTCGGCCGGCCTCGACGACCTGTGGATCTGGGAGGACTGTTTCAAAGAGTCCGGTCCCGCCACCGCGGCGGCCGCGCTCGCCTTCACCGAGACGATCACGGTCGGCATCGGCCTCATGCCGGCTCCCCTGCGCAACGTGGCGACGGCCGCCATGGAGATCGCGACGCTCGAACGGCTGTTTCCCGGCCGCTTCATCCCGGTCGTCGGTCACGGCGTGCAGGACTGGATGGGCCAGATCGGCGGCCGGGCCGAGTCGCCGATGTCGCTGCTGCGCGAGTACGCGGTCGCGCTGCGGCGACTGCTCGACGGCGAGACGGTCACCGTCGACGGTCGGTACGTTCACCTCGACGCGGTGAGCCTGCAGTGGCCGTCACCCGAACCTTCGCGCCTGCTGCTCGGGGGCGAGGGCCCGAAGACCTTGGCGCTCGCGGCCGAACTCGGCGACGGCACAATGTTCACCTCGGCCCTGGTCGAGCAGCAGATCTCCGACAACGCCGCTCTGGTACTCGCCGCGACCAGTGGACGGCCGCACCAGATCCTCGCGCACCTGATGGTCACGCGTGGCGACGACGCCCGTCGACTGCTCGACGCCGAACTGCATGAGTGGGGCCGGACTTCGGCTGATGCCGGCATCGCCGCCGCCGACCCGCAGGAGGTGGCTGACGCGATCGACCGCCTGGCAGCGCTCGGCGTCACGACCGTGGTCGTTCACGCCGTCACGGCTGAGCCGGACCCGGTGGGCTTCACCACCTGGATCGGTCGCGAGGTCGCACCACGGGTGAGCGCATGAGCGCTACCTACGTCCTGGCGATCGACCAGGGGACGACGAGCACCCGCGCGATCCTGTTCGACCACGATGGGCAGCCGGTGGCGACCGGGCAGCGCGAACACGGGCAGCACTTCCCGCGTGCGGGGTGGGTCGAGCACGATGCCGCCGAGATCCGCGACAACACCGTCGCGGTGATCGCCGAGGCTCTGGATGCCGCGGGCGCCTCGGCCGCCGACGTCGCCGCCATCGGCATCACCAACCAACGCGAGACGGCCGTGATCTGGGACCGCGCGACCGGCGAGCCGATCGCACCGGCGATCGTGTGGCAAGACACGCGCACACAGGGGCTGGTGGATGCGCTGGCCGCCGAAGGCGGTCCCGGCCGGTTTCAGAAGACCACGGGCCTGCCCCTGGCGACCTACTTCTCGGCGACGAAGATCGCCTGGATCCTCGACAACGTCGACGGCGCCCGCGCCCGTGCCGAGGCCGGCGAGCTCGCCTTCGGCACGACCGACTGCTGGGGGCTGTGGAACCTGACCGGCGGAACCGACGGCGGAGTGCACGCCACCGATGTCACCAACGCCAGCCGCACCCTGTTGATGGATCTGCGCACGCTGGAATGGGACGACACGCTGCTGGAGGCGTTCGGCATCCCCCGCGCTCTGCTCCCCGAGATCCGCAGCTCGTCGGAGGTGTACGGCGAGGCCGCCGCGTCTACCCCGCTCGCCGGGGTGCCTGTGGCGGGCATCCTGGGCGATCAGCAGGCCGCGACCTTCGGGCAGGTGGCGTTCGGCGCGGGCGAGTCGAAGCACACCTATGGCACGGGCAACTTTCTCATCTTCAACACCGGCACCGAGATCACCGAATCCCAGAACGGCCTGATCACGACCGTCGCCTATCGTCTCGGCGACGCCGACCCGGTGTACGCCCTCGAGGGATCGATCGCGGTGACCGGGTCGCTCATCCAGTGGCTGCGCGACAACCTCGGCATCATCGAGAAGGCGGCCGACGTCGAGCAGCTGGCCCTGTCAGTCGACGACAACGGCGGCGTGTACTTCGTGCCTGCCTTCTCGGGCCTCTTCGCGCCGTACTGGCGGCCCGACGCCCGCGGCGTGATCGTCGGCCTGACCCGCTTCGCCAACAAGGGTCACATCGCGCGTGCCGCGCTGGAATCGGTGGCGTTCCAGACACGAGAGGTGCTTGACGCGGTGAACGCCGACGCCGGGCTCGATCTCACCGAACTGCGTGTCGACGGCGGCATGGCTGAGAACGATGCGCTCATGCAGTTCCAGGCCGACATTCTCGGGGTGCCGGTGGTGCGCCCGGCGGTGATCGAGACGACGGCGCTCGGGGCCGCCTACGCGGCGGGACTGGCCGTCGGGTTCTGGAAAGACCTCGATGAGTTGCGCGCGAACTGGCGCGAGGACACCCGCTGGGAACCCGAGTTGGATGTCGAGGATCGCGACGAGCGCATGCGTCAGTGGAAGCGGGCGGTCACCCGGTCGTTCGACTGGATCGAGTAGCCGCCACCCACGCGTCGAGTTTTGCTGTCGCTTCCCCCGAATCCACCACTGCAGACGCGCGGGCCAGCTGCTCACGGAATCGAACCCGGATGTCCTTCTCGGCCAGGGCCGCATCCTGAGCCAATTCCCACGACACCAGTCCGGCGGCGGCGTTGAGCAACACGATGTCGCGCACCGGGCCCTCCTCCCCCGCCAGCGTGCGGCGCGCGGTCGCTGCGTTGGTCGCCGCGTCGCCGCCGCGCAGGTCTTCGAGTTTGGCGCGAGGCAGCCCGAGGTCGCCGGGATCGAAGTCGTGCTCGTGCACCTCGCCGCGCGAGATCTCCCAGACGTGGCTGTGGCCGGTCGTCGAGAGCTCGTCGAGCCCGTCGTCACCGCGGAATACCAGTGCTGTCGCGCCGCGGGTCTGGAACACGCCGACGAACAGCGGCACCTTGTCGAGTTGCGCCACTCCGACCGCCGACGCCTCCGGCCGGGCCGGATTGCACAGCGGGCCGAGGAAGTTGAACACGGTGGGGATGCCGAGTTCTGCCCGCGTGGGGCCGGCGTGCTTGAAACCGGGGTGGAAAAGGGCCGCGAAAGCGAATGTGATGCCCACCTCATCCAGGACCGCCGCGACGCGCTCGGGCGGGATGGTGAGGTCGACCCCGAGCGCGTCCAGCACGTCTGACGACCCGGAAGCGCTCGACGCAGCCTTGTTGCCGTGCTTCACGACCCGAGCGCCTGCGGCGGCGGCCACGACCGACGCCATGGTGGAGACGTTCACCGTGCCGAACCTGTCTCCGCCCGTGCCGACGATGTCGAGCGCCATCGGATCCACCGTCAATTGCTGCGCGTTCGCGAGCACCGCGTCGCGGAATCCGACGATCTCGCCGACCGTCTCGCCCTTCGCGCGGAGGGCGACGAGAAACGCCGCCAGCTGGGCCGGGGTGGCCCGTCCGCCCATGACCTCCTCCATCGCCCAGGACGCTTCGGCGATCGACAGATCGGAACCCGCGAGGAGCTCGGTGAGTATGGCGGGCCAGCTGAGTTCGGTCGGCATGGCGTCGATCGTACCGACCGCAGATATCGGCCATAATGGAGACGTGACCTCCACGACGATCTCCCCCTCGCAGCGTTCGGTGATCAACCGGCCGAACGTGACTCAGGTGGGTGTCATCGTGTGGCTCGGCAGCGAGGTGATGTTCTTCGCCGGACTGTTCGCGGTCTACTTCACGCTCAAGTCCACCTCACCCGAACTCTGGGCGATGCAGACCGAGAAGCTGAACATCCCCTACGCCCTCACGAACACGATCATCCTGGTCGCGTCGTCGTTCACCTGCCAGTTCGGGGTGTTCGCCGCCGAGCGCTTGCAGGCGCGCCGCACGGGTGGCCTGTTCAACCTGCGCAAGTGGGGCGTCGTCGAGTGGATGTACCTGACCTTCGCAATGGGTGCCGTGTTCGTCACCGGTCAGGTCTTCGAGTACGGAACCCTGGTGAGCGAGCACATCGCCTTCACCGGCGACTCATACGGGTCGGCCTTCTACCTCACCACCGGCTTCCACGCCCTGCACGTCACCGGCGGACTGATCGCCTTCCTGCTGCTGCTCGGCCGGGTGTTCGCGGTCAAGACCTTCACCCACCGCGAGGCGGTCACCGCCATCTCGGTCTCGTACTACTGGCACTTCGTCGACGTGGTCTGGATCGGCCTGTTCCTGGTCATTTATGTTCTCAAGTAGCTCGTCCTCACATAACGCGAACGGACCGAAGACTTCGCCCATGGCACTCACCCGCAAGAACCGCACCGGTCGTCGTTCGCCTGTCGTCTCCGCGATGCTGCTGCTGGTCGGTCTGCTCGCCACCGGCGGCAGCTACGCACTCTTCACGGCTAGCGCCTCAGCCGAGACCACCGCGAGTGTCGACGCTCTCGTCGACGAGGGCGAGCGTCTGTTCCAGGCCAACTGCGCCAGCTGCCACGGTTTGTCCGCCCAGGGCTCCGATGCCGGCCCCAACCTGCATGGCGTGGGCGCCGCCTCTGTCGACTTCCAGGTCGGCACCGGGCGGATGCCGATGGCCGCCACCGGCCCGCAGGCCGAGCAGAAGCCCGTTCAGTTCACTGACGAACAGGTGGCCGCTCTCGCTGCGTATGTCGCGTCGCTGGCTCCCGGCCCCGCCATCCCCGATGACAGCCTGCTGACCGGCGAAGGCGACGTGTCGAACGGCGCCGAGCTCTTCCGTGTCAACTGTGCAATGTGCCACAACGTGGCAGGCGCTGGCGGCGCGCTCACCGAGGGCAAGTTCGCCCCCGGGCTGAAGAACGTCGATCCCGCGCACATCTACGAGGCGATGGTCACGGGCCCGCAGAACATGCCGGTCTTCAACGACCTGAACATCACGCCGGAAGACAAAGCCGACATCATCAGCTACCTGCAGTTCATCAATGACCAAGACAACGCGGTGAGCCTGGTCGACCTCGGCGGCCTCGGCCCGGTGTCAGAAGGTCTGTTCGTCTGGATCTTCGCCCTCGGCTCGATCGTCGCCATCACCGTGTGGCTCACGGCCCGGTCCGACTAGCACGACGCTGCACACAGATAGTTAGGGAAACGCACATGGCAGACAACGGCAACGCCAAGACCGGTGGTGCTGTCGCTACCCGCGAGGCGCCGACGCCGTCGCCGGGCACCGCGGTGGTGCCGTCCGACAAGGTCGAGAACCCCGGATTCCCGCCCTACCGCCCGCGCGTCTCCGATCTCGACCCGGTGAAAGAGCGCCAGAACGAGCGCCGCGTCGCCTGGATGTTCTTCGCCTCTATCGTCGGCAGCGTGTTCGCGGTCGCCGCGTACATCGCCTTCCCGATCGTGCCGGGCGACCTCGCCTCGGTGCGCATCAACAACCTCCTGCTCGGCCTGGGCATCACGCTCGGCCTGTTCGGCATCGGCTTCGGTGCCGTGCACTGGTCGAAGTCGCTCATGGAGGGACACGACCTCGTCGAGAGCCGTCACCCGACGCGGGGCAGCGAAGAGACGCGCGAGAAGGCTGTCGAGGTCTTCACACTCGGCAACAAAGAGTCCGGTTTCACGCGTCGCAAGCTGATTCGCAACAGCCTGATCGGCGCCCTCGTCGTCACCCCGCTGCCGGCGATCGTGCTGTTCCGCGACCTTGCCCCGGCTGGCGACCCCGTCGCCCGTCTCAAGCACACACTGTGGGACAAAGACGTTCGACTCACGCGCGATCCCGACGGCACTCCCATCAAGCTGTCGGACGTGACGCTCGGCTCGGTCTTCCACGTCATTCCCGAGGGTCTGAATGAGGCAGAGGACAGGCTCGAAGAGAAGGCGAAGGCGGCTGTGCTTCTGATGCGCCTGAAGCCCAGCGACCTGAATCCGTCGCCCGGCCGCGAAGACTGGGCCTACGAGGGCATCGTCGCGTACTCCAAGATCTGCACCCACGTCGGGTGCCCCGTGGCCTTGTACGAGCAGCAGACGCACCATCTGCTGTGCCCCTGCCATCAGTCGCAGTTCGACATCACCCGTGAGGCGGAGGTCATCTTCGGACCCGCCAAGCGCCCGCTGCCGCAGCTGCCCATCACCGTCGACGCGGAAGGCTACCTGGTCGCACGCAGCGACTTCACCGAGCCCGTCGGCCCGAGTTTCTGGGAGCGGAAGCTGTGACCGTCGAAGCGACGAAGCCACGCGAGACCTACGACGACACCCCGCGGATCAGCACGACCGACGAGCAGGCAGTGCCGCCGAACGCTGGCATGCGTTTCACCAACTGGGCATCGAACTACATCGACGAGCGCACCAGCCTCTCCAGCCTGGTCCGCGAGCTCGGTCGCAAGATCTTCCCCGACCACTGGTCGTTCATGCTCGGCGAGGTCGCGCTCTACAGCTTCGTCGTGATCCTGCTGTCGGGTACCTTCCTGACCTTCTTCTTCCAGGCCTCGATGGCCGAGGTCGTGTACGACGGCTCGTACGCGCCGCTCAAGGGTCTCGAGATGTCGGCCGCCTACGCGTCGACCCTCGACATCAGCTTCGATATTCGCGGCGGACTACTGATGCGTCAGATCCACCACTGGGCGGCGCTGCTCTTCGTGGCGTCGATCGGCCTGCACATGCTCCGCGTCTTCTTCACGGGCGCGTTCCGCAAGCCCCGCGAGCTGAACTGGCTGATCGGGTTCGTGATGTTCATCCTCGCGATGCTCGAGGGCTTCACCGGCTACTCGCTTCCCGACGACCTGCTCTCGGGCAACGGCCTCCGCATCATCGACGGCATGGTCAAGGGACTGCCGATCATCGGCACCTGGACGTCGAACCTGATCTTCGGTGGCGAGTTCCCGGGAACCCAGGTGGTGGGCATGTTCTACAGCCTGCACATCTTGCTGGTGCCGGCGATCCTTCTCGCCGCTATCGGTGTGCACCTTGTGCTGCTCGTGGTGAACAAGCACACCCAGTTCGCCGGTCCCGGCCGCACCAACGACAACGTCGTCGGTGTGCCGATCATGCCGGTGTTCGCCGCGAAGGCCGGTGGCTTCTTCTTCATCATCTTCGGCGTGATCGCCCTGACGGCCTCGCTGATCGCGATCAACCCGATCTGGGCCTACGGTCCCTACGACCCCTCCCCCGTGTCAGCCGGTACTCAGCCCGACTGGTACATCGGATTCGCCGATGGCGCCCTGCGCCTGGTGCCGCCGGGCTGGGAGCTCGAGATCTTCGGGGCCACGCTCTCGTTGAACATCCTGATCCCGCTGCTCGTGCTGCCGGTGTTCCTGCTGCTCGTCGCGATCTACCCGTTCGTCGAAGGCTGGATCACCGGTGACCAGCGTGAGCACCACATCACCCAGCGACCGCGCAACGCTCCGCGCCGCACCGCGATCGGCGCCGCCGGTGTCATGTTCTACGCGGTGCTGTGGTCGGCGGCCAGCTCCGACCTGATCGCCACCCACTTCAGGCTGTCGATCGAGGGCGTGACCCACGCCATCCAGGCGCTGCTGTTCATCGCGCCGGTCATCGCCTACATCGTTGCCCACCGCATCTGCATCGGGCTGCAGAAGAAGGATCGCGAGATCGCGCTGCACGGCTACGAGTCGGCACGAATCGTGCGGCTCCCGGGCGGCGAGTACATCGAGGTGCACGAGCAGCTCTCGGAGTACGAGCGCTGGAAGCTCGTCGACTTCGACGACTACAAACCGCTCATGCTTCGTCCGAACGCCAAGGGACGCATCTCGGTCACCCAGCGCGTGCGTTCGGTGCTCTCAGGCTGGTTCTTCGAAGACCGCATCGCACCGGTCACGAAGGGCGAGCTCGAGGCCGCGAAGCACGGCGGGCACCACTAGGCACAGCGTCGACTAGACGGCAGAGCCGAAGTCGAACGCCGCGTCGGCGACCTCTTCCCACCCGTCCTGGTTGCAGATGAAGTGCGAGCGACCCGCAAACTCCTGCACGTCGACCATCAGCTCGTAACGCTTCGCGTTGCGGCGAATCATGGCGGCCGGCGTGAGGTGATCGCTGTCCCCCGCCATCAGCAGCAGCGGCACGTGGTCCCGTGAGAAGTCGACCCGCGCCTGCGTTGTCGTCAGCGTGGTGCGCGGCACATTGCGGCTCTCGGGAACGACGTACAGGTCGTAGGCCGCGTCGCTCTCATCACGGGTCATCGTGTTGCAGAACGTGTAGTGGAACCGCTCTTTCGTCATCACGATCGGGCGGTCGCGTGCGAGCGGGTCGAGGTGCGGCCAGTTCGCCTTGAAAAATTCGGGCGCGAGTGACAGCACCCCGAGCGGCGGTGCCGGACTGATGGCCACTCCGGCCCGGCCGTAGCCGTCGTTGAGCAGCTTCTGCACCGCGAGCCCGCCGATGGAGTGGCCGATCAGGATGGGCCGCTCGGGCATGTCGTCGATGTGCGCCTTGAGCGACGCGACAATGGCCCCGAACGTGAGCCGGCCGAGTCGCGGGTCGATGTGGTCGCGGCGCTCCTGCGGCTCGCCCTGGTGATACGGCCACGACACCGCCGTCGCGACCAGCCCCCGCTGGGTCGCGCGGGCGATCCAGGGCTTCCAGCTGTGCGCGTTCATGTACATGCCGTGCACGAAGAGGATCGGGGGGATGTGGCTCATGTCAGGCGGGGGTCAGGCGGGGAAGAACCGCCGCATGTACTCGGCGCTCTCGTGGAATCCGAGGCGGTCGTAGAACCCGCCCGCGCGTCGGCTGGCCACGGTGAGCTGGGTCACTCCGCGGCGTTCGCACTCGGCTTCGACGGCCCGCACCAGGAGGGTGCCGTAGTCGTGGCCGCGGGCATCGCCGTCAACGACGATCTCTTGCAACTGCGCGGACGGCCCGTTCGAGGCCAGCAGCGGCACGATGGTGGTCAGCGCGTACCCCTGAAGGGCTCCCCCGTCATCCACCACCAGCAGGAACACGCTCGGGTGGGTTCCTGCGAGATACTCGGCGATCGTGGTGTCGAAGGCGGCGCGGTCCGGCGGCAGGGCGTGGCCGAGCTGGGCGACGAGGGCGAACAGGCCCTCCTGATCGCCGTCCCGCGCCTCGCGGATCACACCTGCCATCGTCAGCGTGCGAAGTTGCCGCGGTAGTACTCGTAGTACCACCCGATGATCGCCAGGATCGCCAGCGGGGCGCCGATGAAGCTCAGCCAGATGCCGATGGCGAGGCCGAGGAACACCAACGCGGTGCCCAGCGCGAGCACCATCGGCCACCAGCTCCAGGGGCTGAAGTAGCCGACCTCGGGGTCGCCATCGTCGATCTCGGCAGCGAGCCGGTCTTCGGGGAGTTCCCCACCCTGCCCGCGACGCGTCGCGCCCACGTAGAAGGCGATGAGGGCACTCATGATGCCCCCGAGCCCGATAGCGATGACGCCGACCCACTCGACCGGCCTGACCGGGGTGAGGGCGTTGAGATGATCCGGGTCCTGCTGGAACGAGACGAACGTCCAGACGATGTAGATCGCATCGGCGAAAAGGAAGAACGCCGCAAGGATCCAGAAGAGGTTCGTGTTGACGCGCATCTACTTCACCTCTCCGTCAGCCATGTCGACGACGGGCCGGTCGGGCGCGTCTTTCAGGGGGCCGATGCCCACCTGAACGGTCGCCTCGGGGTGGTGCAGGTCGAACGCCGGCGACTCGGAGCGGATCCGCGGGATGGAGGTGAAGTTGTGACGCGGCGGCGGGCACGACGTCGCCCACTCCAGCGACCGTGCGTTGCCCCACGGGTCGTCGACCGTCACCTTGACACCGCGGCGGTGGGTGATCCACACGTTGAGCAGGAAGGGCAGCATCGAGATGGCGAGGATCATCGCGCCGACGGTCGAGATCTGGTTCATCCAGGTGACGTTGTCGGTGGGCAGGTAGCTCCAGTAGCGGCGGGGCATTCCGACGACGCCGATCCAGTGCTGGATCAGGAACGTGGTGTGGAACCCGATGAACAGCAACCAGAAGTGCCACTTGCCCAGCGTCTCGTTGAGCATCTTGCCGGTCCACTTTGGCCACCAGAAGTAGAAGCCGCTGAACATGGCGAACACGACGGTACCGAACACCACGTAGTGGAAGTGCGCGACGACGAAGTAGCTATCGGAGACGTGGAAGTCGAGCGGCGGCGACGCCAGGATGACGCCCGTGAGGCCGCCGAAGGTGAAGGTGACGAGGAAGCCGATCGCCCACAGCATGGGAGTTTCGAATGTCACAGAGCCGCGCCACATGGTGCCGATCCAGTTGAAGATCTTCACCCCCGTCGGCACGGCGATCAGCATGGTGAGCAGCGCGAAGAACGGCAGCAGCACCGACCCGGTGACGTACATGTGGTGCGCCCACACGGTGACCGACAGGGCAGCGATCGAGATCGTCGCGTAGATCAACGTCTTGTAGCCGAAGATCGGCTTGCGGCTGAACACCGGCAGCACCTCGCTGATGATGCCGAAGAACGGCAGCGCGATGATGTACACCTCGGGGTGCCCGAAGAACCAGAACAGGTGCTGCCACAGGATGGCGCCGCCGTTCGCTGGATCGAGCAGATGCGCGCCGAACACCCGGTCGGCGCCGAGGGCGAACAGGCCGGCCGCGAGCACCGGGAAGGCGAGCAGGACCAGGATCGACGTCACCAGGATGTTCCAGGTGAAGATCGGCATACGGAACATGGTCATGCCGGGCGCGCGCATGGTGATGATCGTCGTGATGAAGTTGACCGCACCGAGGATCGTGCCGAAACCGGCGAGGGCGAGGCCGAATACCCAGAGGTTGCCCCCGTATCCGGGTGTGAACGTCGTGTTCGACAGCGGCGCATAGGCGAACCAGCCGAACGACGCTGCCCCCTGCGGGGTGAAGAATCCGGCGACGGTGACGATGCCGCCGAACAGGTACATCCAGTAGGCGAAGGCATTCAGTCGCGGGAACGCCACGTCGGGCGCACCGATCTGCAGCGGCATCGCCACGTTGGCGAACCCGGCAAAGAGCGGTGTCGCGAACAGCAGCAGCATGATCGTGCCGTGCATGGTGAACAGCTGGTTGTACGCCTCACCCGTCGGCACCAGCTTGAGGCCGGGCTCGAACAACTGAGCGCGGATGATCAGCGCCATCACGCCACCGACCAGGAAGAAGATGAACGAGCTGATCAGGTACAGATAGCCGATCGTCTTGTGGTCGGTGGTGGTGACCCACTTGACGAAGACGTTGCCTTTGCGCTCGACGGCCGGAGTACCGAAGCTGCGATTCGTGGAAGGAGCCGGGGCGGTTGCGGTGCTCACTTGGCACCCTCCTCAACGGGGTCGCTGTCTTGACCCGTCCCGTTGCCGGGCAGGTTCGTGTTGGTGTTGAACTCGGCGCCGAGTTGGCCCGTGTACCCCTGGTCTTCGAGATCTTGCATGTGCTGATCGAACTCCGCCTGCGAGACGACCTTGACCGTGAACAGCATGAGCGAGTGGTACTCGCCACACAGTTCGGCGCACTTGCCGTGATAGGTGCCCTCTTCGAGCGGGATGAAGTAGAGGTAGTTCGACTTCGCCGGGATCATGTCTTTCTTGTAGAGAAAGTCGAGGATCCAGAACGAGTGGATGACATCGCGCGACTCGACATTGATCTCGACGCGCTTGTTGACGGGCAGGTAGAGCACCGGCAGTTCGTCTTGATTGACTCCGCCGTCTTCGAGCTTCTCGGCCTGCACACCGGGCGAGTAGACGTTGGCGTCGACGTAGTTGAAGTCCCACGCCCAGCGCTTGCCGTAGACCTGGATGTGGACCTCGGGGTCGTTGTTGGCCTCGATCTCGGTCTGGTCACGCGCGGTGAACGCGAAGAACCCGAGCACCAGGATGAGCGGCACGATCGTGTAGAAGATCTCGATCGGGAGGTTGTAGCGCAGCTGCACCGGCAG
>JBDTQN010000049.1:0-12346 GCA_039932215.1 Pseudolysinimonas sp.
CCGTTGCCCTCGAACGGGATGACACCCTGGCCGATGGTGTCGACGATCTGCTCGCGGTCGAGGCTGTAGGCGAACGCCTGCCGCACGCGCTCGTCGGTGAACGGACCGGCCTGCGTGTTGAACGACAGCTGCTGCGGGCGGCCGGGCGTCACGAACTTCTCGAGCTGGTAGCCCCCGTCGTCGAGCGTCTGCCACTGGATCGCGGGCACGTCGTAGATCGCGTCGACCTCGTGGCTCTGCAGTGCGGCGACCCGGGTGGTGGCGTCGGCGACGAACTTCCAGTCGATCTCGTCGACGTACGCCGGCCCGGTGTGCAGGGCGTTGGCCGGCGGCGACGTGTAGTCGTCGTTGCGTGTCAGCACGATCTCTTGACCGCGGTCCCAGTGGTCGACGATGAAGGCACCCGAGCCGATCGGTGCGGCGCAGTTCTGCTCGTCGGTGCGGGTCTCGAGAGCGTGCTGCGACTGGATGCCGAAGTAGCCCTGCGTGAGGTTGTCGGCCAGCCGCGGGTACGGCCGCAGCAGGTCGATGCGCACCGTCAGATCATCGACCGCGGTCGCGGACCCGAAGTAGTCGAGCAGCCACACCGACGCCGTGGTGTTGCCGCCGGCGACCCAGTAGTCGAAGTTGTACGCCACCGCCTCGGCATCGACCGGGGTGCCGTCGGTGAACTCGATGTCCGGCTTCAGCGTGAACGTCCAGCTGAGGCCGTCGTCGGAGGGCGTCCACGACTCCGCGAGCCACGGCACGACCTGCTGGTTCTCGTCGAGCGAGACGAGGTTGTCGAGCACCTGGTACGACAGGTACGCCTGTTCGATCCAGCCGCCGAAGACGCACGCCGGCTCCTGCTGGTGGGCGTAGACGATGGTGCCGCCGTCGACCGGTTCCCCGGTGCCGGGTGCCTCTGCCGCCGCGCAGCCGCTCAGTGCGACGAGCACGGCAGCGGCGGCAGCGGCGGGGGCGAAGGCGGGGCGGCGGGACATGTGTCGAGTGCTCCTTGCGGGATGTTCGTGGGTGGATTGCGGCAAACGTAGAGCGGTCGTTCCGCCCCGTCGAATGTGTGACGACACAGACGGCAACGGCGCTCAACAGGGCGACACACCGCTTCACACGGGGTCGCGCGACGTCACGCGCGGGGCCGCCCGGTTGCTGTGAACCGATGCGGTGCAGTAGTGCGGATTAGCATTCGAACGTGAGCAACCTCGAGAAAGATCCGGCGGAGGTGCTGCTGGCCGACGAGCCGAACAAGTCGGGCGTCGAGGTGCTCGAACCCCGCGAGGTGCCGCTCGGCGGGCCACGGGCGCTCATGGTGCGGCGCACCCTTCCGCAGCGGGCGCGCTCCCTCGTGGGCGCCTGGTGCTTCGTGGATTCGTACGGTCCGACCCCCGCAACGCACGCCCGCACCATGGACACGCCGCCACATCCGCACACCGGGTTGCAGACGGTGAGCTGGCTGTATCGCGGCGAGATCGAACACCGCGACTCGGCCGGCCACCATGCCCTCATTCACCCGACGCAGGTCAATCTGATGACGGCCGGCGCCGGCATCCAGCATTCGGAAGTCTCGACCGACGATGCCCGCGAGCTGCACGGCGTGCAACTCTGGATCGCGCTGCCCGACGCACACCGCGGCACGGCCCCGTTCTTCGAGGCGTTCGCGCCCGAGCCGTTCACCCACGACGACGCGACGCTGCACGTGTTCGTCGGAGACCTGCTCGGGCACGGCTCGAGCGTCACCAGTTACACGAAGCTGCTCGGCGCGCAGGTCGACATTCCCGCGGGAGGCCGCGTCAGCATCCCGGCCGACCCCGGTTTCGAATACGGCCTGGTGGTGGATGCCGGGGTGCCGACCCTGCAGGGCGTCGCGGTTCCGGCGGCCCACCTCGGCGTCGTCGGCGTCGGCGCCACGACGCTCGAGATCGAGGCGGGCGCGTCACCGCTGCGCGCCCTGCTGATCGGCGGCGAACCCCTCGGCGAACAGATCGTCATGTGGTGGAACTTCGTCGGGCGCAGCCACGATGAGGTCGTCGCCTTCCGCGAGCAGTGGCAGGCGGAGGTGATCGACGGCGCAACGCGCGGCGGCCGCTTCGGCGCGCTCGACGGCTATGACGGGTCTGCTCTTCCGGCGCCGACGCTGCCGAACGTCAGGCTCAGACCCCGCGAATAGCGGCGCTCAGTCGTCGCAGATGCCGAGCCCGTCGTCACCGCCGAGAGCCGCGATGAGTTCGGCGGAACGGTCACGGTCACGGGCGCGCTCCTTGACCTGGCCGTCGTCGCACTGCGTCGAGACGTACACGCCGAATTCGCCGCTGCCCCCGACCACGACCACGTCATCGGACACCGCCAGGGCGGTGCCCGCGGTCTCGACCAGACGATCCCACGCTCCCGGATCGTCGGGGAACCCCACCCGCAAGATCAGCCGAGTCCCGTACCGGGTGTCGCCATCGTGCGGGGCGCTCCACTCGGCTTCGAGGCGAGGCTGCCCGCCTCCGGGCAGCGGCTCGAGCATGCGGTCCCAGAGGTCGAGGATCTGCGTCGGCGGCAGCCCGAGGCGCGCCACCATCGTCTGGCGATTCTGATTGGTCATGACGAACGACTCTGGTCGGAAGCTCACCGCCCACTGCGTGGGAGCGTCGGTGGGATCGACCACCTCGGCGACCTGTCGGAACGCGTCGATGCGCGCGGTGGTCGGCAGGTCGCGCTCGATCCAGATGCCGATGCCTCGCTCGTAGTCGCTGACTCGCGAGAACGGGAACGAGATCGAGAGGCCGGGCGCGCCGCCCTCCGTCGCCGCGTCGAGGTCGCGCCAGTAGGCGATCTCGGCCGCCAGTGTCTGCTCGTCGATGGTGAACTCGCTCAACTCAAGCGTCGGATACCTGACGTCGAGGTCGTCGGTCGGCGCCCCGATCTCGAATCTCACGCGCGGGTCGGGACCCTGGTCGCTCAACGGCTCGAGTTCAGCGCGCACGATCTCGGCCACGCGTTGGATGTCGGCTGTCGTCACGTCGGGGTCGAGGTTCGCATTGATCGACGAGACGTTGGTCACGTCGGGCATCGATGAATCCGATCCCTCGACGAACAGCACCGACGGGTCTGCGGCCAGTTGATCGCGGAGGTAGGCGTACCGGTCTGTGGCGCCGATGCATCCGGTGAGGCTCGTGGCGACCAGCACCGCCACGCCGACAGCGATGGCGACGGCGGGGCGACGAGGCACGCTCTGCCTATCGGCTCGGATCGGTGGCCCGTGCCGTCGCGGCCCGCTCCGCCTCGAACTTCGCCCGCTCTTCGGCCTCGACCTTGGCGTAGGCGGCGCGCTCGTTGCGGTCGGACCGGATGATCGCCCGCATGATGAACCAGAACACCAGCCCGATCAGCACGGTCGGCGCCAGCGAGAACAGCACGGCGGAGAGCGGGTCGGTGGGCATGTCTCTAGGGTACGCGCGCGATCACGACGATCAGCACGACGGCGACGATCACGACCAGCCCGGCGATCGCGATGAGGCGCGAGGTGCGGCGGTCCATCAGCCGCCCTTCGCGATGATTCCCATCACGCCCGAGATCACCAGGTACAGCCCGACCGCACCGACGACCAGCCAGATCGTGATGCGCTGCCACGACGCGATCGGCTTCTTGTCGTCGGGCCGCTTCGGGATGGGGGGCAGGCTCATGGATCGAACCTACTTGACCAGCGGGAAGAGGATCGTCTCGCGGATGCCGAGACCGGTGATCGCCATCAGCATGCGGTCGATGCCCATGCCCATGCCGCCGGTCGGAGGCATGCCGTGCTCGAGCGCACGCAAGAACTCTTCGTCGAGCCGCATCGCCTCGTGGTCGCCACGAGCGCCCTGCTTCGCCTGCTCGACGAAACGTTCGCGTTGCACGACCGGGTCGACGAGCTCGGAGTAGCCGGTGGCCAGCTCGAACCCGCGCACGTAGAGGTCCCACTTCTCGACGACCCCGTCGATCGAGCGGTGCGCCCGTACCAGCGGAGACGTGTCGACCGGGAAGTCCATCACGAACACCGGCTTCTCGAGCTCGCCCTTGACGAAGTGTTCCCAGAGCTCTTCGACGAGCTTGCCGTGGGTGGCCAGCGCGACCTCGACACCGGATGCGTCGGCCAGCTTCTGCAGATCGGCCACCGACGTCTGCGGTGTGACCTCGACCCCGGCCGCCTCGGACAGCGAGGTGTACATCGACAGCCGCGACCACTCGCCACCCAGGTCGAACTCGGTTCCGTCGGCCCAGGTCACGACGTGCGAGCCCGACACCGCCATCGCGGCGTTCTGCACCAGCTCTTGGGTGAGGTCCGCCATCCGGTTGTAGTCGGCGTAGGCCTCATACGATTCGAGCATCGCGAACTCGGGGCTGTGGGTGGAGTCGGCGCCCTCGTTACGGAAGTTGCGGTTGATCTCGAACACGCGCTCGATGCCGCCGACGACAGCGCGCTTCAGAAAGAGTTCAGGCGCGATGCGCAGAAACAGTTCGGTGTCGAACGCGTTCGAGTGCGTCGAGAACGGACGTGCCGACGCGCCACCGTGGATGGTCTGCAGCATCGGGGTCTCGACCTCGAGGTAGCCGTGCGACGCATAGGTGGCCCGCAGGCTCGCGACGGCGGTCGCGCGTGCGCGCACCGTGGTGCGAGCGGTCTCACGGGTGATCAGGTCGAGGTAGCGCTGGCGCACCCGCGTCTCGTCGCTGAGTTCGGCGCCACCGTAGAGGTTCGGCAGGGGCAGCAGCGCCTTCGACGCGATCTGCCAGGTGGCGGCGAGCACGCTGAGTTCGCCGCGCTTCGACGAGATCACCTCACCCTCGACCTGCACGATGTCGCCGAGGTCGACCATCTCTTTCCAGCGCTCGAGCGACTCCTCGCCGACGCGGTCGAGCGACAGCATCGCCTGGATGCGGCTGCCGTCACCCGCCTGCAGGGTGGCGAAGCAGAGCTTGCCCGTGTTGCGCGCGAACACCACCCGGCCGGCGATCGCGACCGTCTCGCCGGTGGTCGCGTCGGCCTCGAGGTGACCCCACTGCTCCCGCACCTGCGGGATCGTGTGAGTCAGGCGCACGGCGACCGGGTACGCGTCGCCCTCGGCGATCAGCTTCTCGCGCTTCGCCATGCGCACGGCCTGCTGCTCGGCGATGTCGTCTTCGGTGGCTTCGTCGGTCATGGCTCAGTTCAGGTAGAGGGTGTCGTTGTCGATCAGCCGGGTCTCGCCGACCCGGGCGGCGATGACCACGCGGGCCGGTCCCCGGTAGCCGTCGTCGACGGGCAGGAACGTCTTCGGGTTCACGACCTTCAGGTAGTCCAGCTTAACGAGCGGCTCGCCCATGAGCACCGACTGCGCTGCGGCCAACACCGCGTCGATGCCGCGGTCTCCGGATGACGAGGCCGCTTCCAGAGCCCGGCTGAGTGCGAGGGCGGCCCGGCGAGCGGCGCCGTCGAGGTAGCGATTGCGACTGGAGAGAGCGAGACCGTCGGTCGCCCGCACGGTCTCCACGACATCCACTGTCGTCGCGATGTTCAGGTCGAGCACCATGCGCTGCACCAGGAACACCTGCTGCGCGTCCTTCTGCCCGAACACCACGTGGCGGGGTTGCACGATTCCGAGGAGCTTGGCGACGACGGTCAGCACGCCGTCGAAGTGACCGGGGCGCGACCGCCCCTCGAGCAGCTCGGCGGCGCGGCCGCCGGTGACCTTGACCTGCGTGCCGCCATCGGGATACATCTCATCGGCCGTCGGCGCGAACACGAACGCGACGCCGTGCGGCTCGAGGGCATCGAGATCGGCGTCGAGATCGCGCGGATATTTGGCGAGGTCTTCGTTCAGCCCGAACTGCAACGGGTTCACGAAGATCGAGACGACGACGGTCGGCGCGAGCTCGCGTGCCCGGTCGACGAGCGCGAGGTGACCGTCGTGCAGCGCGCCCATCGTGGGGACGAGCGCGACCTCGCTGCCGGAGAGGGCTTCACGCAGGGCGGCGATCGTCTCGATCACGACGGGGCGGGTCACTGCTGCTCGCTCTCCGGACGCGTCGATCCGCGCCCCGCACGATGCTACCGGCGTCCGCCCGGTCGCATCGGCGTCCGCCCTGCCCTTTCGGCGTCCGCCCCGGCCGCCGGCCCGCCCGGCGGAACTCAGGAACCGCGGCGCTATTCGGCGGACTCGGGGAGCTGGTCGGCCGTATTTCCTGAGTTGCGGGCGCGGGCGGCGTCGGCGTCGTGCCCGGAACCGAGGCCAGACTCGGCAGCCGCGAGCGCGTTCTCGACGGCCGAGCGCACGAGCGATCCGAGCACGCGTCCGGGATGCTCGATGCCGAGATCGCGCAGGGTGGCCGCCGACTCGGCGACGATCGCGGTCGAGAACGCGCTGGCAGCATCCAAGGCGTCGGCGTACCTCGCCCGGTCCTCTTCGGCGACGACGACCGGCTCGGCTCCCATCTCGACGACGAGCGCCTGGGCGATCGGCAGCACCGGCGCGGGCGCCGTGACCGCGCACCAGGATTCGCGCAGACGGATGAGGTCGACGCTGGTGCCGGTGAAGGCCATTGCGGGCGAGATGGCGAGCGGGATCGCCCCGGCGGCCAGAGCCGGCGCGAGCACCGCGGTGCCGAGGCCGGGAGCGGTGTGGGCGACGAGCTGACCGGGATGCCAGGCTCCGGTGGCCGCGAGGCCAGTCACGAGTTCGGCGAGCTGGTCTGCCGGCACGGCCAGGATGACCAGCTCGCTGCGTTCCACGATGGTCGGGACATCGAGCACCGGGACACCGGGCAGCATCGCGTCGGCCCGATCGCGTGCCTGCTGCGACACCGCACTGATGCCGACGATCGCGTGGCCCGCCCCGCCGAGCGCGGCGCCGATCACCGGTCCGACGCGGCCTGCGCCGACGATCCCGACGCCTAAGCGACCGGACCGCTGCGACGGGGTCATGCGGGAGCACCACCCGAGCGCCATCGGTGGGTGCGGTCGGCGGCTGCGGCATCGATCGCAGCTTGGGCGACGTCGCGGAAGAACCCGCTCGCATCCGCCGCGTCGATCGCACCGAGACGAGCGCTGATCGGACCGGCGACCGTGTGCACGTTCACCTCGGCGACCCGCAGCGCCCGGTCGAGCGGGCCCTGGTGCAGCGACACACTCTGCATGCGCGCCGCCGGCACGACGACCAGCTCGCGCCAGATCGCCCCGCGCCGCAGCAGCACGGCGTCGGGTCGCAACGCGAAGCCATTGCGGCGCCACGAGAACCAGCGCAACACGGCGGCGCGACGCGGTGAGTTGGTGAAGCCGTCGTCGGCGGCCGCACGCGCCAGGCCGGCCTCGACCACGCGACGCGTGGTGTCATCCACCGAGTCCTCGGGCACCAGACCCGGCAGCACCAGGTCGAGCACCTTGAACACTTCGGCTCGCGTGCCGACCGGAAGGATCGTGGTGTTCTGCTGACCGGCCGCGCCCTGCGTCGACGACTTGCCTGCCCGGTTTACCTTGACCTCCCACCAGTCGAACGGCCGCCAGAGCAGCTGCTGGCTGATCGAGATCGAGTGGATGCGACCGGGCGGCAAGGTCTCGTTGCTGGTCGAGAGCAGGCCGTAGCCGACACGCACGCCATCGGGAGTGCCGGCGATCGTGTAGCGCAGCGACTTCACGATGCGGTTCACGATGTACGAGCCGAGGCCGAACAGCAGAGGGACGACGCCGAACAGAAAGTAGAACTCTGCCGAGATCGTGGTCGCCACGATGCCGGCGGCCACCAGCACGACAAAGATGATCGTGTTCGTGTTGAGGAGGGTCGAGCCGACCAGGCGTCCCGGGTGCATGCTGACGACCGACGCGGGCTCGGCCAGCGTCGGGTCCAGCTCGGGAGCGGTCAGCTCGGCGACCCGCTGCCCGATCACGCCGCCCGCCGCAGCGCCGGCCGCCGCGGGCTGCTCGGGGCGGCTGCCCGAAGCGAGAGTCAGGATGTCTCGGCGCAGGTCATCTGCCCGGGTGCTCGACAGGTATGCCAGCTGCACGTTGGAGTCGTTGCCCGCCCCGGAGATCTCTAACCGGGCGGCTCCGAGGAGCCGCGCGAACAGCGGCCGCACGATGTTGATCCCCTGGATGCGGTCGAGCCGTGCCTTGCGATGCGTGCGGAACAGGATTCCGCTGCGCACCTCGACGACCTCGTCGGTGATGCGGAACGTGTGCATGCGCCACGACAGGTAGAAGCCCGCGATGAACAGCAGCAGCACACCCGCCACGACCAGCAGCGCGATCGGGATCAGTCCGCGGTCGACGATCTCGTCGACAGGGTCGCCGCCGTACCCGCCGCCGCCGAAGAAGAACTCGATCAACCGCTCACGCAGGTTCGCGATGACGATGCCGAGGATCGCGATGAACGCGAGGCCACCGCGTAGCAACGGGGTGGCGGGGTGCAGCCGATGCCACTCGCCGTCGGCGAGGTGGCCCTCGGGGAGCGCCGCGGTCACAGGCCCGCCCGGCGACTCTCGGCCAGGGCGACGAGGTTGTCGCGCAGCTCTTCGGCATCGGCGGCGGGGAGGCCCGGGATGGTCACGTTGCTCGCCGCCGCGGCGGTGACGAGCTTGAGCTCGGAGAGGCCGAGGCCGCGCGCGAGCGGCCCGCGGTTGATGTCGACCAGCTGCATCCGCCCGTACGGCACGGCGACGAACCGCTGGAACATCAGCCCGCGCCGGAACAGCAGGTCGTCATCCCGCAGCTGGTAGCCGATCGACCGCACCCGTCGCGGCGTCAGAATCGCCATGATCAGCCCGGTCACGCCGACCACGATCGGCAGCACGAGCAGCCAGTCGAGCCGGCTGAAGAACCAGGGCAGTCCGCTGGCCACGGTCATAATCACCGCGGTCACCAGGGTGCCGACCAGATCGACGACGACGTACTTCGACGAGACGCGCGTCCACTCTCCCGGCACGGGCTCGAGGCGTGAGGTAGCGGGGGCAGGGGCGTCGTCGGTCACAGGTTCCACGCTACCCGCCCGTTAGGCGGCGGGTGCGGCCGGGCCGATGTCGGGATCGTCGTCGCCCCGTTTCGGCACGGTGCACAGCGCCTCGGCCACCAGACCGCCGACCATCAACGCGATGCCACCGCCGAGGACCGACAGCACGGGCAGGTATCCGCCGGACGGCGCCGCGGCTCGCAGTGTCACCTCGATCACCAGGCCGAGACCGACGCCGAGCAGCAGGGCGCCGCCCAGGGCCGAGGCCTTGGCGAGCACCACGACGCGGGTCGCGTAGAACGGGTCGACGCGGTGCGCCGGGTTGCCCCGTGTCGCACGGCGCACCGGCACGGCCAGCGCGATCGCGGCGGCACCGACGAGCACCATGGTGATCGCGAAGGTGTACGCGGGGTTGAGTTTGGGCAGGCCCAGCGCGGCCAGCAGCGTCTGCAGCAGCAGGCCGATTCCTGCACCGACGACGACGAGGATGATCAGGCTCGACGGACGCGTGCGGGTCACCGGGGGTCCCCTGCCGCAGCGGAATCGAGACCGACCAGCAGGTCGGCGACCCGGCCCTGCCCTGCCAGCACGGCATCCGGATCGACCTCGAGCCACGGCCGCAGCACGAAGTCGCGCCCGGCCGCCCTCGGGTGCGGAAGGGTCAGCCCGTCCCGGTCGCGCCGCATCCCGGCGAAGTCGACGATGTCGAGGTCGAGGGTGCGGTCGCCCCAGCGCTCGGCGCGAACCCGACCGTGGTCGGATTCGATCTCGTGCAGCAGGGCGAGCAACGCGTCGGGCGTGAGCGCGGTGCGGATGAGCGCGACGGCGTTGAGGTACGCGGGGGCATCCGGGTCGGGGCCTTCGACGCGCAGGGCGACGGTCTCGTGCAGCGACGAGATCGCAGTCAGCTCGACGCCGTCGGCCGCGGCAAGCTCGGTCGCGGCCGCGTGGATCGTCGCGGCGCGGTCGCCCTGGTTCGCGCCGAACGCGATGACCGCCGGCATTTCGATGGTGCGCTTCAGCACCGACATCAGCCGCGCCCCCGCGTGATGCTGACCGACACGTCGTCGAACGGCACCGTGATGGGAGCGGACGGCTTGTGCACGGTGACGTCGACGCTCTCGACCCGGGTGAAGGCCAGCGCCACCCCGGCCACCCGCTCGGCGACCGTCTCGATCAGGTCGACCGGATCGGCCTCGACCGCCGCGACCACGTTCTCGGCGAGCACGCCGTAGTGCACGGTGTCATCGAGGTCGTCGCTGGCCGCGGCGTCGCGCAACGACAGGTGCACGGTGACGTCGATGACGAACACCTGACCATCGACCCGTTCGTGCTCGAAGACGCCATGGTGCCCGTTCGCGCGCAACCCGGTCAGCGTGATGCGGTCGGGAGTGCTCACGTGGCCGCCCCGTCCTGCCAGCGTTCCCAGACATCCAGGGCGCGCCGGGTCCACGCGACATCGTGCACGCGCACCGCCCACGCACCCGAGCGGGCTGCCAGCGCACTGACGATCGCGGTCGGCTCGTCGCGCGCCTCCATGGGCGCGTCATCGGCAACCAGCTCACTCAGAAAACGCTTGCGCGACGCCCCGATCAGGATGCCGTGGCCGAGACTCGCCAGTTCGTCGAGCCGTCCGAGCAGCTGCCAGTTGTGCCCGGCGTCTTTCGCGAACCCCAGCCCCGGATCGAGGACGATGCGCTCGGGCTGCACCCCCATGACAACCAGTTCAGCGACCCGTGACTTCAGTTCGGCGCGCACGTCGGCGACCACATCTCGGTACCCGGCCTCGACATCCGCGCCCCCGCGCCAGTGCATCGCGATGAAGTGCACGCCGGTCTCCGCGACCACGCGACCCATGCCCTCGTCGGCCAGGCCGCCCGATACGTCATTGATGAGCTGGGCGCCGGCGTCGACCGCGGCCAGCGCGGTCTGCGCGTGCATGGTGTCGATGCTGACCGTGATGCCACGCGACACCAGCTCGCGCACGATCGGCAGCACGCGCTTGCGTTCCTCCGGGTTGGCGACGGGTGTCGCGCCCGGGCGTGTGGACTCGCCGCCCACGTCGACGATGCTCGCGCCCGCGTCGACCATCGCGACGGCATGGGCGATCGCGTCGTCGGGTTTCTGCCACTTGCCGCCGTCGCTGAACGAGTCGGGGGTGACGTTGAGCACACCCATGATCAGGGTGCGGGGCTGCGGGGCGGGCGCCTCAGGGGCAGGATGCGCGGTGCGAGTCGAGCGTCGGCGTCCCGTTCCGGCGGCGTGCGTCTCGCTCACTCGGAACCTCCACGGGTCGCGATCGTCGCCAGCACGGCGGCTTGCGCGGCGGGCTCGCTGAGGGTGCCGCGGCTGGCGACCGTCACGGTGGTGCTGTCGACCTGGCGGGTGCCCCGCGCGGTGACGCAGCCGTGGCGGGCGTCGAGCACGACGAGCACGCCGCGGGGAGCGAGGCCGGTGTCGATGGCGTCGGCGATCTGCTCGCCGAGACGCTCTTGCAGCTGCGGCCGCGAGCTCAGCGTCTCGACGACGCGGGGCAGGCGCCCGAGTCCGACGATGCGCTCACCGGGCACGTAGGCCAGATGGGCGACCCCGGTGAACGGCAACAGGTGGTGCTCGCAGATCGACCGGAAGTCGATGTCGCGCAACAGCACGAGCTCGCCGAGTTCGCCCTTCGATGCGTCGAGGTCAGTCGCGTCACTCAGGTGCTGCAGCGGGTCCTCGCCGATGCCGGAGAAGAACTCGGCGTAGGCCTCGGCGACCCTCCGCGGGGTGTCGACGAGGGCCGGACGCGCCGGATCCTCGCCGATCGCGGCGAGGAGTTCGGCAACGGCCGCCTCGATCCTCGGGGAGTCGATGCCCACGGCGGTCAGGCTGTCGCGATGCCGGGGTTCTTGCGCGGACTCGAGGTGCGCTTCGGGCGTGACGGCTTCTCAGAGTCCGCGCCGCCGTCAACGAGCTCGGGGTCGACCGGTGCCTTCGCCGCGATCTTGATCGGCGGGCGGTCGCTCAGCGGGCGTCCCTTGCTCGACAGCCACAGCGGGCGCTCGGGCAGCTTCTTGACCTTGGTGAACAGCTCGGCGAGCTGGATGTGGTCGAGCGTCTCTTTCTCGATGAGCTCTTGCGCCAGCTTGTCGAGGATGTCGCGGTTGGTGTTGAGCACCTTCCACGCCTCGTCGTGCGCCTGCTCGATCAGCAGCCGCACCTCGTTGTCGACCTTCTCGGCGATCTCTTCGGAGTAGTCGCGCTGGTGACCCATGTCGCGGCCGAGGAAGACCTCGCCGCCCGACGAGCCGAGCTTGACGGAGCCGATCGCGGCGCTCATGCCGTACTCGGTCACCATCTTGCGGGCGATCGCCGTTGCCATCTCGATGTCGTTCGACGCGCCCGTGGTCGGGTCGTGGAAC
>JBDTQN010000050.1:0-12076 GCA_039932215.1 Pseudolysinimonas sp.
CCGATGAACTTGCCGGTGGAGCGGCCGCGCGCGTAGTCGAATACGAACACGGTTCCGACGGGGATCTTCTCCTCACGCCAGGTGAACAGGTACATCCCGTCTTCGAGCTTGTACGTGGTCGCCAGTTCGGACGCGGCGTGACCGCGCTGCTCTCCGATCAGGTTGTGCCAGGTGAAGCGGCGCGAGCTCAAGTAGATGTGCTCGTAGAGGTGCCGGGCGCTGTAGCGGAACAGGGTGCGCTTGCCGATCAGATCGCGGCTGGGTGCGGGCAGCTCGGCGGAGGGAGCCCCGGCGACCTGACCGGGATGGAACGACTGCATCACCCGAGTCTCGGTGGCGAAGTCGTCGCCGTGGATCACGGAGTGCACCACCAGCGCCCAGCCCGCCGCCGGCGAGTAGGCGATGGTGACGGTCTCGACCTGGCGTTCGGCGATCGAGAAGTCGACCCAGAACGCGCCGTCCCCGATCGCGATCGCCTCGTACGCGTCGGTTCCCCCGCCGGGCCAGTCGACACCGCTCGCGGTCCAGGTGACGGTGGCCTCATCGAACTCGGCCGTCAGCGCTCCCCCGTCGGCGAGCGTGAGTGTCACGTTGCGACCGATCAGCTCGTCGGTGCGGGGAAGCCGGTTGGTGTCGATCCCCTCGGCGAAATCATCCATGTTCAGCCACTCGGCCGACTCGGCCCCCAGCGCACTCGCGTTATCCGTCATGCGCGGCAGTCTGCTGCCCGATGACCTCGCCCGGGAACGGGGCTGCGGTGATCGTTCTCCCAGAATCAATGCACGTTCCGCGTCGGACAAACCGGCGGATGCCGACAGCAGCGACCATAGACACCAGACGTGAGGAGCAGCGATGACGCACGCCGTCCCGGCCACATCCCGGCAGGTGGTTTTTCCCCGCAAGGGTGTGATCGAACTCGACGACATCGCCGTGCCCGCACCGGCCGACGGCGAACTGCTCATGCGGGTCAAACGGGTCGGCATCTGCGCCACCGACCTCCACCTGCTCGACGGGCACATCGGCGACCCGTTCCCGCTGGTGCCCGGTCACGAGTTCGTCGGCGAGGTCGCCGCCCTCGGTGACGGCGCCGGCCGCGACCGCGGTCTCGCCGTCGGCGACCGCATCGTGGTCGAGATGCTCCTGCCGTGCGGAGCGTGTCCGAGGTGCCGCGAGGGCCGCTACAACCTGTGCGACCGTGATGACCCGGCCGGCGGCTACGCGGTCGGCCGCGAGTACGGCATCAACATTCCGCGCAGTCACGGCTCGGGCCTCTGGGGCGGGTACGCCGAGATCCTGTCGGTGCCTGCTTCCGCGATCGTGCACCGGTTGCCCGAGAGCATTCCGTGGGACACCGCCGCGCTCGTCGAACCGCTCGCGGTCGCGTACCGGACCGTCGATCGCGGGCGGGTGTCGCCGGGTGACACGGTCGTCGTCATCGGACCCGGACCGGTCGGTCTGCTCATCGCCGCCGCCGCTCGGACGGCGGGCGCAGCACATGTGGTGATGGTCGGAACCCGGCCCAGCCGGCTCGAGCTCGCGAAACGGTTCGGCAGCGACGCGGTCGTGAACTCGCGCGAGGTCGAAGATGTGCCGGCGGCGGTGCGTGCCGCCCTCGGCGGCGTGCTGGCGGACGTCGTCATCGAGATCGCCGGTGTCGCGGCCGCCCAACGCCAGGCGGTGACGCTGGTGCGTCGCGGCGGACGCGTCGTGCTCGCCGGCGCGTGCGGTGGAGGCGTCGGGATCGAGTTCCAGGCAGACGAGGAGTTGCTGACGCGCGAGATCGACATCCTGCCGTCGTTCCTCTCGGCTGCCGGCTACGAGCCGTCGATCGCCGCCCTCGAGCAGAACGCCTTCCCCTACTCCGAACTGGTCACCCACCGGTTCCCCCTCGATGAGGTCGAAGCCGCCTACGCACTGGTGCGCGGCAAAGACGACAACGTGATGAAAGCGATCCTGGTGCCCCATGAATGACACATCGCCCGAAGAATGGCGAACCTATGACGAGTTCGCCGCCGGCATCGACACCTATCGCCTGCCGAGCACCGACCTCTCCGGCCAGTCGATCGCGATCACGCTGACCGACGGCCCCACGATTCACCTCGACTTCCCGGATGCCGAGACCGTCGCGTGGTCGGCTGACGGCACGCTCGCCACGGCGACCGGCACCGTCGATCCGTACGACGCGGTCGAAGTCCGCGACGGCGTCGTGTACCTCAACCTGCCGCTCACGTCCCGCTCGCGCGAGGCGGTGACCCTGGTGTGGTCGACGGTGACCCGCCGTGCGCTCGCCGTGCACTCCGTCATCGCAGCCGAGCACGTCGAGGGCGTGCCGCAGGTGACCCAGACGTTCTGGGCGGGCGTCGTGCAGGGTGGCGACCCGACCGGCGAGGCCCCCGCAGCATCCCGAGATCTGATCGGCAAGCGCAACGTCTACCGCTACAGCCCCGAGCATCTGTACGAGCACGTCTACATGTCGAGTGAGCGGTACATGTGGCAGTGCCTGCAGGGCGTGCAACGCGGGCACGGCGATGTCGACCTGTCAACGGTCTGGAAGTTCGACGACGGGCTGTACCTGTTCTGCTTCCGCGAGTTCAAGATCGCCGTGGCCAGCGTCTGGCTGCATGACCTCAGCTACGCGTTGCACACGACCGGCATATTCCTCGGCCTCAACGGCGCCGGCGAGTCCGAGCACTCCCGCGCAGGCGGGCACATCTACCCCCTGGGTGCGGTCAGCTACCCCGACATCCAACCGATCTGACAAGGGACATCTCATGGCACGCACCCCGAAAGACGTCATCGCCGACCACTACGCCGCCGGAGCCCGCGGTGATCTCGACGGCATGATCGCCGACTTCGCCGACGACATCGCCTGGACCGAAGCCGCCGGGTTCCCGCTGGCCGGCCTGTACCGCGGCCCGCAGGCGGTGAAGACCGGGGTGTTCATGGCACTCGGCGGCGACTGGGAAGGCTGGGCGCCCCACATCGACGAGCTGGTCGCCGATGGCGAGGTCGTTGTCGCGATCGGCTGGTACACCGCCACCCACCGCGCGACCGGCAAGGCCCTGCGCACCCGGGTCGCCCACGTCTGGCGCGTGCGCGACGAGAAGGTCGTCGAGTTCGAGCAGATCACCGACACGCTGCCGGTTCACGACGCCGCCCACTGAGCAGCAGGGCGGCTGAGCTACGCCAGGCGGTAGGCCTGCTCGAGCGTCTCGGGCTTCTTGCGCAGCTCTGCCGCGCTGGCGTGCACCACCACACGACCCTGCGCCATGGCGTACGCATCGCTGGCGAGGTCGAGGGCGAGGTGGGTGAACTGCTCGATCAGGATCACGCCCACCCCGGCATCCGCGATGCGGCGCAGCGCCGGAACCAGGCGCCGCACGACGATGGGTGCCAGCCCGAGTGACATCTCGTCGATCACCAGAAAGCGCGGCTCACTCACGAGCGCCTGACCGATCGCCAGCATCTGCTGCTGCCCGCCCGACAGCGACCCGGCGAGCCGGTCGTGCAACGGGGCGAGCTCTTCGAAGAGGCCGTGCACGCGCTCGATCGCCGCGTCGCGCTGATGGCGCGGAACCAGGAACGACGCCACGCGCAGGTTGTCGGCGACCGTCATGTCTTTGAGCACCCGGTGCCCTTCGGGCACGGTCGCCAGCCCCGCGGCACGAATGGCGGTCGGGCTCTTGCCGGCAAGACTGTCGTCGCCGATCGAGACCGATCCCGCGCGCGGCTTGAGCACGCCGGCGAGGGCGAGCACGAGCGATGACTTGCCGGCGCCGTTGGGCCCGAGCAGCGCGGTGATCGTGCCGGGCTCGGCGCGCAGCGAGACCTCGTGCACGACCTCGCGGCCCCCGCGGTCGATGACCATGCCGTCGATGGTCAGCGCGGCGGTCATCCGGTCTCCTCCAGATCGGCGGTGCCCAGGTAGGCACGTTTCACCTCGGGCGAGGCGAGCACGTCGGCGGTCGTGCCGATCGCGATCACCCGGCCGAAGTCGAGCACCGCGGTGGTTCCGCAGACGGTCGACACCAGGTCCATGTCGTGGTCGACCAAGATGACCAGCGCGCCGAACTCACCGGGAATCTGGCGGATCAACTCGATGAGCCGCTCGGTCTCGCCCTGGTCCAGTCCCGCGCCGGGCTCGTCGAGCAGCACCAGTTTGGTCGCGCCGACGACGGTCTTCGCGATCTCGACCAGGCGGCGCTCGAGCATGCTCAACTCCGACCCGGGTCGATCGACGCCATCGAGCCCGACGAAGTCGATCGCACGTTCGACGGCGCTCCGACCTCCCCCGGTGTGCTCGGCGGTCAGTCGCACGTTGTCCCAGGCACTGAGCCCCTGGATCACCTGCTCCTGCTGGAAGGTGCGCCGAAGACCCCAGCGCGCCCGCTTAGCGGCGTTCATCGCCAGCAGGTCGTCGCCATCGAATCGCAGCGAGCCAGCAGCGGGAACCGCGAAGCCGGACAGCACATTGAAGAACGTGGTCTTGCCGGCACCGTTTGGTCCGACCAGTCCGCAGACGTCACGGTCGAACACCAGCGACACGTCGTCGAGCGGCTTCACGCCGCCGTAGACGACGGTGAGACCTTCCACCGTGAGCGCGCCGGTCATCGGGGATTCTTTCTCGTGAGACGGCGACGGATGCGGCGGGCGAGTCCCTGCAACTGCCCGGCGATTCCCTGGGGCGCGGTGGTGATCGCCTGGATCATGCCCAGCCCGAGCAGCACGAAGATGAGGTTGCCGTCCACTCCCCAGGCGTCGAGCAGAGGAGGAAGCCCCTGCGACAGGAATCCGGCGATCGCAGCACCGAGCAGCGAGAACGCCCCGCCGATCAGAACCGTCGCGAACAGCAGAATCGACGCCTGCGCCTTGAACGAGATCGGGTCGAGCAACCCGGCGTTGCCGGCGAGCAGGCCCCCAGCGACACCGGTGGTCGCCGACACCACGGCGAGCGCCCACAGTCGGTAGCGCACGGTTCCGATGCCGGCCGCGAGCGCCCCGGCCTCACTCTGCCGGATGGCGGCCCACGCGCGTCCCGGCCGATTCGACAGGTGCAGGCCGATGATGAGGAACATCAGCGCAGCCACGACGATCACGTAGCGGAAGTAGTCCGGGTCGGCAGTCCCGAGCGCCGGCCGTGCCAACGGCTGTTGCAGCACGCCGCCTTCGGTGCGGCCGAGAATGCCGTCACCGCCGTTCGGGAACCCGGTGACGTTGAAGATGACTTCGAACGCACCGGCGAGCATCAGCGTGACGATCGCCAGGTTGAGACCCGAGAGCCGCAGCGCCGGCAGGCCGACGAGCACCCCGATCACCCCGGTCCCGATCGCGGCGATGACCAGCACCAACTCGAACGGAAGGCTCGTGGCGTGACCGACTCGTAGCGTGATCCACCCGCCGACACCGATGAGCGATACCTGCCCGAGCGACACCAGGCCGAGCCGTCCGTACAGCAGCGCGATGCCCGCGGCCGCGACGGAGAAGATCGTGCAGACCGTGAAGATACGGGTCCAGTAGGCGCCGAGCACGGTCGGCGCGAACAGCAGCACCGCGGCGAAGACGACGAGCAGCACGATATTGCGAGCCGACAGGATCCGCGCCGGGCTCCACGCCGCGACACGGCTGGAGCGCTGCTGCACGGTGGCGCTCATCGGGCGACCTCGATCGTGACGACCTTGCGACGCTGCAGGTACAGGATGACGATGGTCGCGACCACGAACGGGGTCGCGTTGCTGAAGCGAGAGGTCTCGGGGAACGCAGAGGCGACGGCTTGCACCACGCCGATCACCAGACCACCGACCAGCGTGCCGACGAGCGACTGGAACCGGCCCACCACCACCGCCGCTAGCACCGGGATGACGATGAAGGTGAGAAACACCGGTTCCAGCCGGGTCTGGCTCGAGAGCAGGATGCCCGAGATGCCGCCGAGGGCACCCGACACCGCCCAGGCGAGAAGTTCGACCCTGCGCACGCGGATGCCGAGCATCGACGCCAGCTCGCGGTCGGACGCGAGAGCGCGCATCGAGGTTCCGGTCGGGCTGCGGCGCAGGTAGATCGAGGTGCCGATCACGATCACCGTGGCGAGCGCCAGGCAGATGATCTGGGTGATCGTGATGCGGGTTCCGAGCGTGAAGCCCATCGTGTCGGTCGTCAGACGCAGCGTGCGGGCCTTGTCGTTCCAGGCGAACAACATCACGCCGAGCAGGATGAGCGCGAGACCGAGCGTGGCCGTCGCCTTGGTCAGGGTGGTGACCGTGGCCAGGAACGGCCCGGCCAAGAAGCCGAAGAGGAGCGAGAGAGCCGTCGCCACGATGATCCCCAGAACGTAGGCGAGGACGGGTTGCATCCGAAGCTCTACGAACTGCCAGGCGAGCATCGCCGACATGGCGCCGAGGGCACCGTAGCCGAAGTTCAGCACGCCCGTCGTGCGGAACAGCACCAGCATCCCCACGCCGCTGAGGGCGTAGAGGGAGCCGAGTACCAGTCCGGCGACGACGAAGGGAAGGATCACGTGGGACGACTCTCTCGCTCAGGTCGGGGTTAGCCGACCAGGCCTTCCGATTCCTCGCGAGCGAAGATGCCGTCGAGCGCCGGGTCACCGGAGTCGATGCAGTCGGTCAGCTTGGTGAAGACACCATCCGTGATCTCCGCGGTTCGCGTCGAGTGGTTGGCGTTGTGCTCGTCGGCCTCACCGTAGTACCAGGGGCGGCACAGCAGGTCAGACGAGTAGTTGGTGATTCCGAGCATGGCCGCCGAGACCGTCTCGCGCGAGATGTCGGCCGGGTCGAGCTGCAGCAGCGCGTCGGTGAACATCTTGGCCGCGAGGAAGCCGGCCTGGCTGAACGTGTCGCGAGGTGCGTCGGCGTCGGCGTAGGCATCCATCACGGACTTCCACAGCTCGTTGTCGGCGCCGGCCTCATCGACCAGCTGCAGTTCCGAGTTGGCGACGAAGCCCTCCCAGTACGCGCCGATCTGGCTGCCGAACTGCGCGTCGTAGCAGGAGGCGGTGCAGGTCCAGGTGATGTCCCCGCGCGCATCCTGTTGTTCGACGGCCGCGAGGATCGCCGCGGTGATGGGACCCGGGTCGACGATGATGACCGAGGTGGCGCCGGAGTCCTTGATCTTCTGGATCAGGGGCAGCCAGTTGCTCTCGGTCGGGTCGCTGAGCTCGGTGCCGACGATGTTGATGCCGTTGGCGTCCGCGTACTCGTTGATGCCCGCGGCAACCCAGTCACCGTTCCCCTGCGTGTTGAGGCCGACCTGGAAGACCGCGTCGGCCTTGCCCTCGTCCTGCAACCACTGCAGCAGCTGGATGGCGCTCTGTCGCGGCCCGGCGTTCACCGGCGCGATGTTGCTCGAGCTGAAGCACGCCTGCGGAACACCCACACCGGTGATCGAGTAGAGGTCGCCCTTGGCGTACTCGGCGTTGGCCACGTCGCACCCGATGAACGTCGCATCGCCAACCAGACCGACGACGTTGTCGTCGGCGGCATAGCCGGCGGCGAGCTGAGCGGTCTTGGTCGGGTCGAGCGCGTCGTCCTGATACGAGTAGTTGATCGGACGGCCGTTGATGCCGCCGTTCTCGTTCACGCAGTCGAAGTATGCGGCCGCCGCTTTCGGCGACGACGAGAAGTCCACGCCGCCGCTCGCTGTTGCGATGGCGCCGACCTCGATCGGGTCGCCCGTGGCGGCCTCACCGCTGGCGAGACCGCACTGCAGGTCTCCCTTGTCCGTGTTTCCACCCGCGTTGCCGTTGCCTGCGTCATCGGGCACACAGCCGGCGAGCGACGCCGCCAGCAGTGCGGCGATCGAGAGCGCCAGTGCGCCCCGAGCCGTGATTGCTTTCATGAAGTACTCCTTCGTACCGGGATCGGTTCGATGCGTCAGGGGCGAGGGTCGCCCCATCGGTGGTGCTGCGTCCAGCCTCGCGAGGTGCCGCGCGCGGCGTTTGTTCCGCCGCGAAGACCCCTTGCATTCGTGCGCACGAGCACTCAGTCGGTCGGGTCCAGCAGGAACCGGGCTCCCTGTTCGCCGATCAGCACCGCGGGCGCGTTGGTGTTTCCGGTCGTGATGGTCGGCATGATCGAGGCGTCGATCACGCGCAGACCCTCGATTCCGCGCACCTTGAGACGTTCGTCGACGACCGCGCGAGCATCCTGTCCCATCCGGCACGTGCCGACCTGGTGGTGGTACGTGATCGCCGTCCGGCGCACATAATCGCGCAGCGCCGCATCATTGTCGACGTCGGGGCCGGGGTACAACTCCTCGGCGCCCCACCCCTCGGCGAGCGCGGAGGCCCCGCCGATTTCGCGGCACTGACGCACCGATGCCTCGAGCGAGCGCAGGTCACGCTCGTCGCGCAGGGCGGCGAGGTCGATCGCGATCGGGTCGTGCGGGTCTGCCCCGGTGAGGGTGACCGACCCGCGGCTGTGCGGCGTCACGAGGCCGGCCATGAGCGAGAAGGCACTCGCCGGGCCCTCCATCCACGGCTCGTACATCGGAACGCTGAAGTTGATCGGCTGCGTGTCGGGCACGGCGAGCGACGGATCGCTCTTCCAGAACAGGTGCGTCTGGGTGACCGACACACCCGGCTCGGGCGGGGCGATCTCGCGCGTGCGGGTGGCGAAGATCACCGGCGACAGCAGGTGGTCGTGCAGGTTCTTGCCGACCCCGGGCAGATCGAGGGATACCTCGATGCCGAGTGCACCCAGTTCGTCGGCGGGACCGATTCCCGATCGCAAGAGGATGCGCGGGGAGTCGAGAGCGCCGGCCGACAGCACGACGTCAGCCGCGCGGACCTGCACGATGTCACCGTCGCGCTCGTATTCGACACCGACGACGCGACCGTCCTCGATCAGGAGACGGTGGACCCACGCGCCGGTCTCGATCGTGAGCAGCTCGTTTCCGACGATCGGGTGCAGGTATGCCCGGTACGAACTGAGTCGTTCGCCGCCGCGCACGGTGATCTGCTCCTGCGAGATCCCGTCGAGGTGATCGCCGTTGTAGTTCGGGTTGTGCTCGAGGCCGGTCTCGACGGCGGCGTCGATGATGGACTGCTGGATCGGCACGAGCGGGTAGTCATCGCTGACATCCAGCCACTCGCTCTCGATGCTCTCGTAGATCGGTCGCACATCGTCCCAGCCCCAGCCGTCGTTGCCTTCGGCCGCCCACCCGTCGTAGTCCTCCGGTGCGCACCGCACCCAGATCATCGCGTTGAGGGAATGGGATCCGCCGAGCACCTTGCCGCGAGGCAGATGCAGCTGGCGATCGGCAGCGTGTTCCTGCGGCACGGTGTAGTAGTCCCAGTCTTCGGGACCGTGCCAGAGCGTCCCCATGCCCGACAGGTCATGGATCATCGGGTTCGTGTCGGGTCCGCCCGCCTCGAGCAGCAGCACGCGGCGGCCGGCGTCGACGAGGCGGCGGGTCACCACCGATCCGGCTGAACCGGCTCCGACGACGACGACGTCGTACTGGGGTGTGGCGGGCATGAATCCTCCTGCAATCAGAAGACGGGTGGGATGGTGGTGCCCACTGTGACAGCCCCCGCCCGCGCTCGGTTGTCGGTCGACGCATCGCGTTTGTCAGGGGGTGAATGCTTGCCGATCGGACCGGGTCGCACAAGCCGCGTGCAGTCTGCGACAAGCCTTCGGAGAAGAAAAACCCGATAGTGGAAGGGCATCGACGCGACCGGGCTCGATGATATACGATTTCGTACATGGCGGATCCGATGATGGACGACAGCTCGATCGACACGCTCTTCGGTGCGCGCCCGGGCAAGGTCATCGCGGTGCACCTCAACTACCCGGCGCGAGCCGCCGAACGCGGTCGCATCCCCGCGCAGCCGTCGTACTTCCTCAAGCCGAGCACCTCGCTCGCTGCCACCGGCTCGCCCGTCGAACGCCCGCTCGGTGCCGAACTGCTCGGATTCGAAGGCGAGATCGCCCTCGTCATCGGCACCACCGCGCGCCGGGTCAGCGTCGACGACGCCTGGTCGCATGCGTCGGGTGTGACCGCCTCGAACGACCTCGGCATCTACGACCTGCGCGAGGCCGACAAAGGCAGCAACGTGCGATCCAAGGGTGGCGACGGCTTCACCCCGGTGGGCCCGACCATCATCCCCGCCGCCGGCCTCGACCCCGCGGCACTGCGGGTGCGCACCTGGCTCAACGGCGAGCTCGTGCAAAGCGACACGACCGCAGACCTGCTGTTCCCGTTCGCGCGCCTGATCGCCGACCTCTCGCAATTGATCACCCTCGAGCCCGGCGACCTCATCCTGACCGGCACCCCCGCCGGCGCATCGGTGGCGCAACCCGGCGACCGGCTCGAGGTCGAGGTCGATGCACCGGATGCGACGGGGGCCCCGACGACCGGACGGCTGGTCACCGAGGTGGTCGCCGGGTCCGTCGCGTTCACCGAGGCCGGGGCGAAGCCCTCCACCAACGAACTGCAGCGCACCGAGGCCTGGGGCAGTCGCGAGAAGGCCGGCCTCGAGCCGGAATTCGAGCTCACGGCCGAACTCGCCGCGCAACTCGCGTCGGTCTCGACGGCGACCCTCAGCTCCCAGCTGCGCAAGCGCGGCTACGACGACGTCTCCATCGACGGAGTACATGCGTCGCGGCCGGGCGCGCGATTCGTCGGTCGGGCTCGCACGTTGCGCTTCGTCCCCTTCCGCACCGACCTCTTCGCCGAGCACGGCGGTGGCTACAACGCCCAGAAGCGCGCCTTCGACTCGTTGACGCCCGGCGATGTTCTCGTGATCGAGGCCCGCGGCGAGCGCGGCACCGGAACCGTCGGCGACATCCTCGCCCTGCGCGCGCAGGTCAACGGTGCGGCGGCGATCGTGACCGACGGCGGCGTCCGCGACTTCGACACCGTCGCCGCCCTCGACATCCCGACCTTCAGTGCCGGCCCGCACCCCGCCGTTCTCGGGCGACGCCACGTGCCGTGGGAGGTCGACGGCACCATCGCGTGCGGCGGCGCCACCGTTCAGCCGGGCGACGTCATCGTCGGCGACGGCGACGGTGTCCTCATCATCCCGCCGGCCCTCGTGGCCGAGGTGGCGGCGGGAGCAGTCGAGCAAGAGCGGGAAGAGACCTTCATCGCCGAGATGGTCGCGGCCGGCGAGAGCGTCGCCACCCTGTACCCGATGGATGCGGCCTGGCGAGAGAGGTACGACGCATGGCGCAACCGCTAACCGCGAAGGCGCCCAGCAAGTCGGAGCGCGCTTACCGCCACATCGCCCAGCGCATCAACGACGGCCGGTACACCCCCGGCTACCGTCTGGTGCTGGGGCAGATCGCGCAGGAGCTCGACGTCAGCGTCGTGCCGGTGCGCGAAGCGATCCGCCGGCTCGAGGCTGAGGGGCTCGTCACCTTCGAGCACAACGTCGGCGCGCAGGTCGCGCTCGTGCACGAAGGGGAATACGTCATCACGATGCAGACGCTCAGCATCGTCGAAGGTGCGGCGACCGCCATGGCGGCTCCGCACCTGACGTCGGATGACATCGCGCGGGCGCGAGCGATCAACGCCGAGATGATCGCCACCCTCGATCATTTCGATCCGGTGCGATTCACGCAGTTGAACCTCGACTTCCATTCCGTGCTGTTCGAGCACTGCCCGAATCCGCACATCGTCGACCTGGTGCATCGCGGGTGGGGTCGGCTCAAGCTGCTGCGCGAATCCACCTTCAGCTTCGTGCCGGACCGTGCAAAAGGGTCCGTCGAAGAACACGAACACCTTCTGCGGCTGATCGAGCAGCACGCCGACCCGCTCGAACTCGAACTCGCCGCCCGCCGGCACCGCACCACCACCATGGACGCCTACCTGGCGTCGCGACACCCCTCGAACGACTGAGAGACGCCATGCGCTTCCGCAGCAGCCCGCACGAGATCCGCGGATCGATCGTGCCCCTGATGACCCCGTTCACCGCCGACGGCGCCGTCGACCACGAGAGCCTGGCCAACCTGGTCGAATGGCAGCTGGCCAACGGCACCCACGGCGTCTCGATCGGCGGCTCGACCGGTGAGCCGGGCGCCCAGAGTGTGGATGAGCGGGTCGCCGCGATCGCGACCGTCAC